>NZ_CP199753.1:7500-185000 GCF_052655985.1 Alishewanella sp. HL-SH05 | reverse complement strand
AGCGGTTCGATCCCGCTTAACTCCACCACTTCTGGTTTTAAACCGGCTCTAGGAATTCAAATATAAGTGCTTAGTCTATAAGTGTTTATATTTGAGTTTAATCTCAAAACTGCTCTTTAACAATTTGGCAAGCTGATGTAAAAAGTAAAAAACTAAGGTTACATTTAATTGTATACCTTATTCACACTGTACACTTCAAGACATTTTGGGGTTGTATGGTTAAGTGACTAAGCGTACACGGTGGATGCCTTGGCAGTCAGAGGCGATGAAGGACGTACTAACCTGCGAAAAGCTACGGGGAGCCGGTAAGAGGCATTATATCCGTAGATATCCGAATGGGGAAACCCAGTGAGTTTACTCACTATCGCTACATGAATACATAGTGTAGCGAGGCAAACCGGGAGAACTGAAACATCTAAGTACCCCGAGGAAAAGAAATCAACCGAGATTCCGTTAGTAGCGGCGAGCGAACGCGGAGTAGCCCTTAAGCTATATTGGTGTTAGTGGAATACTCTGGAAAGGGTAGCGATACAGGGTGATAGCCCCGTACACGACAATGCTTTTATAGTGAAAACGAGTAGGACGGGACACGTGGTATCCTGTTTGAACATGGGGGGACCATCCTCCAAGGCTAAATACTCCTGACTGACCGATAGTGAACCAGTACCGTGAGGGAAAGGCGAAAAGAACCCCTGTAAGGGGAGTGAAATAGAACCTGAAACCGTGTACGTACAAGCAGTGGGAGCACCTTCGTGGTGTGACTGCGTACCTTTTGTATAATGGGTCAGCGACTTACATTCTGTAGCGAGGTTAACCGAATAGGGGAGCCGTAGGGAAACCGAGTCTTAACTGGGCGAATAGTTGCAGGGTGTAGACCCGAAACCGGGCGATCTATCCATGAGCAGGTTGAAGGTTGGGTAACACTAACTGGAGGACCGAACCCACTAATGTTGAAAAATTAGGGGATGACTTGTGGATCGGAGTGAAAGGCTAATCAAGCTCGGAGATATCTGGTTCTCCTCGAAAGCTATTTAGGTAGCGCCTCGAGCGAATACCATTGGGGGTAGAGCACTGTTTGGGCTAGGGGGTCATCCCGACTTACCAACCCCATGCAAACTCCGAATACCAATGAGTACTACTCGGGAGACACACGGCGGGTGCTAACGTCCGTCGTGAAAAGGGAAACAACCCAGACCGCCAGCTAAGGTCCCAAAGTAATGATTAAGTGGAAAACGATGTGGGAAGGCATAGACAGCTAGGAGGTTGGCTTAGAAGCAGCCACCCTTTAAAGAAAGCGTAATAGCTCACTAGTCGAGTCGGCCTGCGCGGAAGATGTAACGGGGCTAAAATCATTCACCGAAGCTGCGGACTTGCATTATGTGCAAGTGGTAGAGGAGCGTTCTGTAAGCCTGCGAAGGTGTCTTGAGAAGGATGCTGGAGGTATCAGAAGTGCGAATGCTGACATGAGTAACGATAAGGGGAGTGAAAAACTTCCCCGCCGAAAGACCAAGGGTTCCTATCCCATGCTAATCAGGGTAGGGTGAGTCGGCTCCTAAGGCGAGGCTGAAAGGCGTAGTCGATGGGAAACAGGTTAATATTCCTGTACCGGCCAATACTGCGATGGGGGGACGGAGAAAGCTAGGCAAGCGCGGCGTTGGTAGTCCGCGTGAAAGTGTGTAGGTTGAGAGACTAGGAAAATCCGGTTTCTTAAGACTGAGACACGAGACGAGTCACTAAGGTGATGAAGTTGCTAACGCTATGCTTCCAGGAAAAGCCTCTAAGCTTCAGGTATTGGTGACCGTACCCTAAACCGACACAGGTGGTCAGGTAGAGCATACCAAGGCGCTTGAGAGAACTCGGCTGAAGGAACTAGGCAAAATAGTACCGTAACTTCGGGAGAAGGTACGCTCTTTGATGTGAAGCCCTTGCGGTGTAAGCATTGGAGAGTCGCAGTGACCAGCTGGCTGCAACTGTTTATTAAAAACACAGCACTCTGCAAACACGTAAGTGGACGTATAGGGTGTGACACCTGCCCGGTGCCGGAAGGTTAATTGATGGGGTTAGCGCAAGCGAAGCTCTTGATCGAAGCCCCGGTAAACGGCGGCCGTAACTATAACGGTCCTAAGGTAGCGAAATTCCTTGTCGGGTAAGTTCCGACCTGCACGAATGGTGTAATGATGGCCAGGCTGTCTCCAGCCGAGACTCAGTGAAATTGAAATTGCGGTGAAGATGCCGTATACCCGCGGCTAGACGGAAAGACCCCGTGAACCTTTACTATAGCTTGGCACTGAACATTGACCCTACATGTGTAGGATAGGTGGGAGGCTTTGAAGTTGGAACGCTAGTTCTGATGGAGCCGTCCTTGAAATACCACCCTTGTATGTTTGATGTTCTAACGTAGGTCCCTGAATCGGGATTGCGGACAGTGTCTGGTGGGTAGTTTGACTGGGGCGGTCTCCTCCTAAAGAGTAACGGAGGAGCACGAAGGTTGGCTAAGTACGGTCGGACATCGTACGGTTAGTGTAATGGTAGAAGCCAGCTTAACTGCGAGACAGACACGTCGAGCAGGTACGAAAGTAGGTCATAGTGATCCGGTGGTTCTGTATGGAAGGGCCATCGCTCAACGGATAAAAGGTACTCCGGGGATAACAGGCTGATACCGCCCAAGAGTTCATATCGACGGCGGTGTTTGGCACCTCGATGTCGGCTCATCACATCCTGGGGCTGAAGTCGGTCCCAAGGGTATGGCTGTTCGCCATTTAAAGTGGTACGCGAGCTGGGTTTAGAACGTCGTGAGACAGTTCGGTCCCTATCTGCCGTGGGCGTTGGATGATTGAGTGGAGTTGCTCCTAGTACGAGAGGACCGGAGTGAACGAACCGCTGGTGTTCGGGTTGTCATGCCAATGGCATTGCCCGGTAGCTACGTTCGGAACGGATAACCGCTGAAAGCATCTAAGCGGGAAGCCGGCCACAAGATGAGTCATCCCTTAGACTTCGAGTCTACTAAAGGGTCGTTGAAGACCACAACGTTGATAGGTGAGGTGTGGAAGCGTGGTGACACGTTAAGCTAACTCATACTAATTGCCCGAGAGGCTTAACCATACAACGCCCAAGATGTTTTAAGAAAAGAATACAGTGTGAATTTACTTATCAGATTGCCGAATATTGGAATACGTTTTTATCAAATCCTTCCATGGATTTGACCCTAACGGGCAGCACTAAAGTGCGTTAAAACGTGTTCCCTACAAGTTTTTGCCTGGTGGCAATAGCGCTGTGGAACCACCTGACTCCATTCCGAACTCAGAAGTGAAACGCAGCTGCGACGATGGTAGTGTGGCATTCGCCATGCGAGAGTAGTACACCGCCAGGCACCTCATTCAATAGAAAAGCCCTACTCGCAAGAGTGGGGCTTTTTTATTGGTTGAAATATCTTGAGGCGGTGCACTGCTGGAGCAGGGCGACACCATGCGAGGTAGTACAGTGAAGCCGGGAGACGACAAGCCAACAGTTTGGCTTGGCGCCGGCTGAACGCCCTGAGCTCTGCGAGGGGCATGATACCATTCCATTTTAAAGTCTGTTCAGCACTGCCCAGTCTCTAAGTTCACTCTAATCACGCGTGCAGTATCATTGATAAAACGCTTCAAACCATTGCCACTGCCTCACCAATAGCCTCATAGTGATTTTCTTTATTTGTTAGAGTAGGGTTTTCAATGCTTGATGGCCCAGTGCATTGTCAGCGGTTTAATAAATCGAATTGCTGATCACTGAGGATCTTTCGATAATGTAAGCCTGCTAAACCTTGTAGACCAACTGTGTTGTAATAAGCGAAGCATCCTTTCCGTTATTTCAATGGTTCCTTTCAACTCATAACGTCTTGATTGAATGATATTGCTATAGCAGATTTGAGCGTTGTTTTACTTGATTAAATACAGATGAGAGCTTTTAGAATATCCTGATTTGTTAACATGCCTGTAATATCATCAGAATCACAGCTTTTGGCTACACAGTTATCTCATTAATAAAAATGGCTCTGTAAAGCTGAGCTGTTATTAATAAAATATAAACGTGTCATTATTTATATAATAAATGCGTAAAACAGTAAGTATATTTCAGATTAATTAAGGGCGTTGCAAGTTACCGTTACTATCAACTTGCCATTCTGTCTTGCCAAGGCTATTGATGAAATCTGCGACATCTTCTACTGGGCGAGCAGCGATATATTGCTTTTGTGCGTCAAGAAAAATCAGCCAATCGCCTTCAAACTTATTTAAATCAGCTTCGTTTATTTGAATGTGCATGCCCATGTATAACGGTGGCACGTTTTTTCCAGCCTTGGGTAATTCGATAGATATAGCGACTGGTATAGTCTAAATGTAAAAAGTTGGCTTGTTCTATAGCGGTAAGTGTTTGTCTATCTGTAATGTTGACAATAGCTATGGTACTACTGCGTTGGGCATAACTTTGCAGTAAAGCGGTGCTCTCTTGTTGTTGACTATTTACAGGGTTGGTCAGCAAGGGTTTTGTAATAGGTTCTGCAATTTCTAATGCAAAACGTTGTAGGGCATATTGATCAAGATAATCTTGATATACCATGGTTTTATTACAATCAACTAATGGCATGGGTTCGCGAGGTTTTAAACTTTGCCAAGCTTTAGCGTGGTTAATTGAAAATAGAAAATCTTGATAAGGAATATTTAAAGTGGCTTCAATGATGCTGGTTAATTCTCGTTTCTCAGGCAAACCCAATATTTGATAGTCTTTGATTTGTTGGCATTGAGCATACTGATCAGCAATAACGTTATAACTGGTTTGGGTATGGATAGCTGTTTGTAATAAGTTTCGCTCAGACAACGTAAGATGATCAAGAGTGGGTGCTGTACTACTGAGCAATAATGAAAATAAGCTAAACATAACGTCTCCGAAAATAAGGTCTTACTTTAGCATTAATAATGTAATGACAATAGTTTAGGCTGAATCTATGTGCTGTATTATTGCTTGTTGCATCAGTTTAATAGCGCAAGCTTTGCCTGAGAGTGAAAACCGTTGGCAAACCACTGCCCAGCTTTGTTTTTGCCAAAGTTTAGCAATGAATACTTGCTGCTGCAGCTTTGATAATACGACCGCGTATTGATTAAACCATTGTAGTAACTCACTAATCACGAGTTCAAAGGGGCGTTGATCTGCACTAAATAATTGCAGATTGGTAAGAGTAAGGAGCGTCATGGCGTGTTGAGTTGGCTGAATAAGTTGCAAAAGCAAATCACTCGCTATATTGCTTGGGTAGTCTGGTAATTCTTGATAAAGGCGCGAAGCAAATTCTAGTTTTAGCTGCTGAACCTTTGATACATTTTCTGCCGATAATGCTTTTAGCATAACCAGTGAAGGCTCCGCACTCGCTTTATCAAGCTGCATGCCGAGTCGAATAGCCGCAAAGCCCGCTTTTTGCCAAAAACGCACTAAATCAGCGGAAGCAGCAAAGCTACTGCCAACATAATGATAGCCTTGTTGCTGCAATGGCTTTTCTAATCGAGTTAGCAACTGACTTCCTAATTGCTGTCGTTGCAAATGAGGTGGCACCGCAATACGCATAATGCGCGCCAATTTAACGGTGGCTAATGCCGGGCTGGCCAAATGAAAAGCCAGATTTTGTGCTAATAAATGTCCTTGGATCCGGCGCTCTCCTTGATAGATTGCTTGGCTTAGCGCGTCATCGATCTCTCCCTCTTGGCTGATCAGGGCACAGGCCAGTAATTGTTTATCTTGTTCAAGGGTATAAACACTCAATGCTGGGTTATCTAGCAGTGCTGCCAGATCTTTTACCTGCGTTTGATAATGCGCAAAGCTCAACAAACCAAAGACTTGTTGTAGTTTCTTCGGTTCCGCTAGCCAGTCGCTGGCGTGATAATGTTTGAGTTCAAGGCTTTCAGCAGTGAGCGTCACGGCAGTCTCATCTGTCTGCTTTAAAAGAAAGCTTGATCTAATAATTTGTTCTAGCGGATCTTGTGCTTGATAACGGATAGGTTGAGTTAAACGTAATAATCGCCAATTCGGGCAGCGTTTCGTCAAATAAGGTTGAAAACGTAATTGAAAACCGCGGCCGGTGCCTTCGTAACCATGCTCGGTACTAGCAAAGACGATACGACTATAATGGTTTAGTAATTGTTGTAGTAAGGGCGTGGGTATTGCTGCTGCTTCGTCGATCAATAATAATTCGGCTTCGGGTTGTGAAGCTAATAACTCATCTACAGCAACAAAGCGCAGTGCCGATGAAGCAGAAGCCTCATGTTCGGTAAGTTGCGCAAAATGTGCTAAGGCGACTGCCGCTTGTGCCTTTGCCGGTGCGGTGATCAGTATGTGCTTTTTCCCTGATAGGGCTAAGTGTGCCGCGGCAATACCTAATGCTGCTGATTTACCACAGCCGCGATCGGCAAGTAATAATAATGGCCTGCGCCGATGGCCTGATACGACGTTTAAAATAGCGCTAACTGCGGTAGCTTGTTCAGACGTTTTATAAGGCATGGTAACGTCTAATGTTATAGAGGTTGCCTCTGCCTTAGGCCAAGTTAAGTCATTAAAAAGTGTTGTGGCGTTGCCGCGCAAAACATTAGCTTGTTGTAATTGCCCAAGCCAAAACGCAATGAAGTAACCAGGGTAATCAGTGGGGGTTGGGTAAGAGCGTAAACGATGATGTGCTGGGTTAGCGAGTTGCTGCCATTGTAATGACTCAGGTGCTAATAATAACCAGAGTCCGCCTGCGGTGAGCGCACCCGCACTGGCCGCAATTTTGTCGGCATCAAAACCACTAAAGGCATTAATAATTAAGCAGTCACACTCAATTCCCAATAGTTGATGCGCTTTGTATTGTCCGATGTTCTGGCATTGCGCTGGTGTATTTGCGCCTAGCCACCAACTATGCGCAGGTTGTAGTGCCATTAACAAATGTTGTGCTTGAGCCAGTAACGACTTTTCATCACCTTGCAAAATAACCGGTAGGCGAATGCGGCAAGCTGCCGCCTTAGCTAACGCTTGTTGCAGTGCAGCAAGCATTTGTTAAACCGCCTCGAGTCGTGCATAAGCAGTCATTAACCATTTGCTACCTAACTGGTCAAAGTTCACTTGAATACGTGACTGTGGGCCGCTACCTTCATAATTTAACACCGTGCCTTCGCCAAACTTTTCGTGTAACACGCGTTGACCCAGTTTAAAGCCAGTATTTTCAAAAGCGCTATGGCTGGCGGCATGACTGTATCGGTTGAGCTGTGCTGGGCGACTGACTTGCGTTGTTAAACGGATCTCTTCAACACAATCATCCGGGATTTCGCGTAAAAAACGTGAGGGTTTTGGGTATTGCTCTTGACCGTATAAACGACGGCTTTGCGCATGGCATAAATACAGTTTTTGCATTGCTCGCGTCATGCCGACATAACAGAGACGACGTTCCTCTTCTAACCGTGTTGGATCATCACCACTTTGCTGGCTTGGAAACATACCTTCTTCTAAACCACACATAAATACTAACGGAAACTCTAAGCCTTTAGCGGAATGTAAGGTCATCAATTGTACGGCATCAGAATGTTCTTCTGCTTGGTATTCACCTGCTTCGAGCGCGGCTTGTGATAAGAAGGCTGCTAACGGGGTCATTTCTTCTTGCAGCACACTGTCGAAGTTCTGGCAGGCGGTAACCAATTCATTTAAGTTTTCTATCCGAGTTTGAGCTTTTTCCCCTTTCTCGGCTTGATACATTGCATATAAGCCCGACTGCTTAATCACTTGCTCGGCTTGTTCGTGTAACGGTAGCTCGTTAAGATCGGTATCTAATTGCGTGATCAACTGCATAAACTGCTCAATCGCATTCGCTGCTCGGCCACTGAGTTGTTTTTCTGCGAGCATTTGCTCAAGGGCTTGCCATAAGGTTTGTTGGCTAGCACGAGCCTGCTGGCGTACCTTGTTCATGGTGGTTTCACCGATGCCCCGCGCCGGAGTGTTAATTACCCGTTCCATCGCCGCATCATCTTGCCGATTATTCAATAAGCGCAGATAGGCTAAAGCGTCTTTGATTTCTTGTCGTTCATAGAAGCGTAAGCCACCGTATATCCGATAGTGTAATCCTTCTTGGATTAAGGCTTCTTCTAATACCCGCGATTGCGCGTTATTACGATATAAGATAGCGCTTTCGGTAAGTGGATTACCTTTGTTATGCCAATCGCGAATGCGACTGACAATAAAGCGCGCTTCGTCGAGTTCATTAAAAGCGTTGTAAGAAGAAATGGTTTCGCCTTCACTGCCGTCGGTCCATAGATCTTTACCGAGTCGACCACTGTTATTACTGATCACTGCGTTGGCCGCTTTAAGAATAGTGGCAGTAGAACGATAGTTTTGTTCAAGGCGGATCGTATCGGCACCAGCAAAGTCTTTTAAAAATTGCTGAATATTTTCAACTTTTGCGCCGCGCCAACCATAGATAGATTGGTCATCGTCACCTACGATCATCACCTTGGCACTGCTGCCGGCCAGTAGGCGTAACCAGTTATATTGAATAGCATTGGTGTCTTGAAACTCATCAACCAGAATATGCCGAAAACGTTGTTGGTAGTGGTTTCTGACGGCATCATGTGTTTTCAATAATTCAAAACTGCGTAGTAAAATTTCGGCAAAGTCGACTAAGCCAGCACGGTCACACATATCTTGGTAAGCCGCATAAATTTTAACCATTTGTTGTAAGCTAAAATCAGCAACGGCATCAATCATGCCTGGGCGTTGCCCTTCGTCTTTGCGGGCATTGATAAACCATTGAATTTGTTTGGCAGGCCAATGCTTTTCATCCAGATTCAGTGCTTTTAATACACGTTTGACTAAGCGATGCTGATCATCAGAGTCAATGATTTGAAAGCTTTGTGGCAAGTTAGCTTCTTGATAATGCGCGCGCAACATACGATGAGATAAACCGTGGAAGGTCCCCATCCATAAGTTATTTAAGCTAACGCCAATGGTGCTCTCAATCCGACCACGCATTTCTTGCGAGGCTTTATTGGTAAAGGTAACAGCGAGCAAGCTGTAAGGGGCCACTCTCTCTACCTGCATTAACCAGGCTAAACGATGCACCAGCACCCGGGTTTTACCACTACCGGCGCCAGCAAGTACCAGCATATGTTGTGGCGGTGCCGCCACGGCATCGCGTTGTTTATCGTTTAGCCCGTCCAGCAGGTAAGAAACATCCATTCGTCGCTCTCGATTCGCTATTTTTAGCCATTATAACAGCCTTGGTCTAAGCGCCAAGTCATACGCGTGGTATTAGTGTATAAATAACCAGTTATATTAGGTCGCGCAGTTGCTGTAATTGGTTAAAGTGCAAGTGAGGTAAAATTGACACCGGCGTTTGGTAATGGTCAAGCCACGCCGCCTGGCAACCCGCATTTAGGGCACCCATCACATCAGCGCGATGGCTATCACCAATATGCAATATAGCACTGGGTTGCACAGCTAAACGTTGAGCTGCAACTAAAAAGAGATCGGCATAAGGCTTCATGCGGCCATCAGGGCCGGCTTGCAAGCTAAATTCAAATAAGTCGCCAAGCCCCATTTTTTTGATACAGGCATTACCGTTAGTGATGGCAATCAGTTGATAACGGCTGGCTAGACTTACCAGCAGTTCTGTTACTTCAGGTAACACGCTAATGGTCGTACGTGCATCCCAAAACGCTTGATATGCTAACTCGGCAATTTCGCCTGCTTCGCAAGATGTTAAGCCTAATGTCACTAAACCTGCCTCAACACCCAGTAAGCGCCAGCGGCCAATATCGTGGCGAATGTCGGGGTTGTTTTTCGCTAATAAACGGCGTTGCTGCCACCAAAAATCACTGTGGGTATTTTTTGTCAGAGGGGCATGCATATGCAGGCTTTGCAACATAGCGGCTTCAGCGGCGGCGATCACTGGTTTGTTGTCGTACAGGGTATCGTCCAAATCGAAAGACAATACCGAAATAGGTTGTAAGGCTTTAAATAATTGCATTATTTCTTCCTGGCCCTTGGATGGGCGCTATCATAAACCTTGGCCAGATGCTGAAAATCGAGGTGAGTATACACCTGGGTGGTGCTGAGATTGGCATGGCCCAATAGCTCTTGTACGCCGCGAAGGTCACCACTGGATTGCAATAAATGGCTGGCAAATGAATGGCGTAGCATATGCGGGTGTAAATGTTGGCCTAAGCCTTGCTGTTTAGCCCAATGCAGCACGCGCTCGCGCACTTGCCTTGGAGAAATACGTTGATGCTCAATACTTAAAAAAAGTGCATTGCGGTCTTGTTCGGCAGTGCTGTCGGAGAGAAGCGACGGGCGCATGTTTAACCAAGCCTGCAACGCACGAAGTGCTAACGAACCAACCGGAATTTGGCGTTGCTTATTACCCTTACCGGTAACACGAATTAAGGCTTCACCCTGATTTAAGTCGTTCAGATTAATCGCCACTAATTCGGCTAAACGTAAACCGGAAGAGTAAAACAACTCCAGCATGGCTTTATCGCGGCACGCCAAAATATCTTCAGAGCTATCAAAACTGAGCAATTGACTGAGTTGTTCAATTTCGAGTTGTTTCGGTAAGGTTTTGCTAGCTTTGGGTAATTTTAAAGATAGCGCCGGATTCTCGCGGGTTAAATGGGCTTGTTGTGCCCAGCGATAAAAGCTACGTAAAGACGACGCGCTAAGTGCCAAGCTACGGGCACTGAGCCCTGCTTTGCGAAATTGCAGCAATTGCTGTTGGATATGCGCTTGGCTTAATTTAAACCAACTTTCATGTGCAGGCTGAAAGGCATACGCGAGTTTGCTAAGTTGCTGCTGATAGGTTTGTAACGTCTGTTTGCTGTAACCGCGTTCCAGCCTTAAATAGCTTAAAAACTGCTGCACCGGCTCAGACCAGTGCAGCGGTAGCTCAGCTTTTGACATAAGGCGGTAACACCAAGGCTAACAAGGTAACCAAGTGGCTTAAAAACAACACATCCATACCCGGTTGAAAGTGCTCATCTTGCTCACTACCAAACGCCAAAATAGCCAATGGCTCATTGGCATGGTCAATGCGAAGTAGGGCTACCGAATGCACTTTCGCAGGAAAAATGCCTTGTTGCTCTTCTTTATTTAAACGGCCTAAATAAACCGACTGTTGCTGCAAGCGGCGGCTTAATAACAGTTCATAGGGGGCTAAATCTTGTTGGCCATTTTCTAAACCTAACAAACGACAATGCTTTACTAAGGGCATGGTATCAGCAAATTGCTGTAACGCTGCGGTCAGTTGTTTAAAGCTCGTTGCTTGGTGAATAGCGATATGCAAGGCATTAAGAGCGATGAAGATATGTTCGTTTTGCCGTGCTACCGACATTAAACGTGTTATATCTTCTTCAAGGAGATGAATTTTTTCACGTTGTAATTCAAGTTGTCGCTCGACTAATGACACTGTTCCGCGTTGTTGATGCGGTAAACGCAATTGCGGCAGTAAATCAGGATAGTGCTGAAAAAAATCAGGGTGCTGTTGTAAGTAATCGAGCACCACAGAAGCGGCGAGCAGCTCTTTTTTCTGGATCAGGCTGTCTGTCATAAGGATAATTGTCCATCAAATACATGTTCTGCGGGGCCGGTCATTTTTACCGGTGTACCCGGTCCGTTCCAACGAATTTGTAGGCTGCCACCAGGTAAGTCAACGCGAACCTGTTGCCCCAGTTTCTTTTGAAGTTGGCCTACTACTACCGCAGCACAAGCGCCTGTGCCACAGGCTAAGGTTTCACCAGCGCCGCGCTCCCACACTCGCAACTTAATATGGTGTTGGTTTAGCACTTCCATAAAGCCAATATTGGCTTTTTCTGGAAAACGCTCATGCGTTTCCAGTTGTGGGCCCAGCGTGTGTACATCGGCTGTGGCAACATCAGGCACATCAAGCACCGCATGCGGGTTGCCCATTGAAGCGACACCGCAAAATACGGTTTGTTGCTCTGTCAGCATAATGTAGGTCGCTTCTTGTTTTTGGGCTTTAAACGGCACTTTGGCCGGTTCAAGTTGTGGGATCCCCATATTCACCGTGACTTGACCGTCTTGTTCCACATACAAGGTGATTTTGCCTGATTTGGTACTGACGTTGATCTTAGTTTTATTGGTTAAACCACGATAGCGCACAAATTTAGCAAAGCAGCGGGCGCCATTGCCGCATTGTTCGACTTCTGATCCATCAGCATTAAAAATCCGATAATGAAAATCCAGATCCGGATCGTAAGGCGGCTCAACCATGAGTAGCTGATCAAAGCCGATGCCAAAGTTACGGTCGGCTAATTTTTTGATCTGCTCTTTGGTTAAAAAGACATTCTGACTGACTGCGTCAATCATAATAAAGTCGTTGCCTAAACCGTGCATCTTGGTGAAATTAAGTAACATATGAGCCCTAAATGCTTAGTCTGCGAGCAATTGTTCGCCACGCCATAAATCTTGCCATTGTTCACGGGCACGGATCAGGTGGCTGCGTGCGCCATCCACCATGATTTCAGCAGCTCGCGGGCGGCTATTATAATTCGAGCTCATGGTAAAACCGTAAGCCCCCGCAGAGCGCACGGCTAATAAATCGCCTTCACGAATGGCAAGCAGCCTGTCTTTACCTAAAAAGTCGCCTGTTTCACAGACCGGGCCCACCACATCATAAGTTTGTGGTGTCAGGTTTTGCTGTATGACTACCGGTACAATGTTCATCCAAGCACTATACAAAGCGGGGCGAATTAAGTCGTTCATCGCCGCATCAACGATGGCAAAGTGCTTTTCTTGTCCTGGTTTTAAGAACTCAACCTTCGTCAGTAACACCCCTGCGTTTGCAGTGATGGCCCGGCCAGGTTCCATAATCAGCTCTAACTCAGGATAGTCTTTTAAGCGCTCGACCACTTTTTTAATATAGTCTGAAGGTTGCGGCGGTTGTTCTTGGTCATAAGTTACTCCTAAGCCACCACCAATATCGATATGCTTTAATGCGATACCATCGGCACGAAGTTGAGTGATCAGCGCCAGCAGTTTTTCTAAGGCATCTAAGAATGGCTGTGTTTCAGTGAGTTGAGAGCCGATATGACAATCTACGCCAACCAACTCGATATGGCTTAGTTGCTTGGCATCACGATAAATCTCTGCGGCTAATAAAATATCGATACCAAATTTGTTCGCTTTTAAACCGGTCGAAATATAAGGGTGCGTTTTCGCATCGATATCGGGGTTAACGCGCAGCGATACCGGGGCTTTTTTATTCAGCGACTTTGCCACCTCTTGTAAGCGGTGTAATTCACTCACTGATTCAACATTAAAGCATTTAATACCGAGTTGTAACGCAAAGTGCATTTCTTCAGCGGTTTTACCCACGCCAGAAAAGACCACTTTGGCTGGATCACCACCGGCAGCAATGACTCGACGTAACTCACCGGCAGAAACTAAATCAAAACCACTACCGAGTCGAGCCAGTATATTTAACACGGCTAAGTTGCTGTTGGCTTTTACAGCATAACAAACGAGACTGTGCGGATGCTGCGCGGCGGCATCGGCAAAGGCATGATAATGCCGTTCAATGGTGGCTTTAGAATAGACATAGGTTGGTGTGCCATAATTGGCCGCAATTTCTGACAGAGCAACTTGCTCTGCAAATAAGGTATCACCCTGATAATTAAAGTAATCCAATCTCGTCACCCTTGTTCTTCAGATTGTGTTGATATCTTTTGCGATGCGGGCTCTGCCACTTCTGGCTCGGCCTGTGGTAAGGTAAGTGGGCCTTTCTGGCCGCAAGCCGTAAGCAGAGCAGCGCATAATAGTCCGCTAAATAGCAGGCGTAACGGGCGTGAAATTCGCTGAGCGTACATGGTTTTTATTTCATTAATTAATTGACGCTCTATAATCGCATCCTTAGCAGTAAAAGCAAACAGGTGAAGCAGATGAATGACCTAGAATATGATGAATTAGCTGACCAAATGTTGTTAGCGGTAGAAGATGGCATCGAGCAACAGGACCTTGATCTGGATTATGAGTCGAATGGTGGTTTGTTGAGTATTGAGTTTCCCGACAAAAGTAAAATCATCATTAACAAACAACCGCCACTACACCAGCTATGGGTAGCCACTAAGTTTAACGGCCATCACTTTGAATGGCGCGATGGCCAATGGATTGATAATCGTACCGGTATTGAATTCTGGCAGTTAGTTAACGAGGCCGCTTCTAAACAAGCGGGTGCAACAGTTGTGTTGGGGCCGCAATAACATGGCATTACTTCCTTTTGTTGATGTACCGGCACAAGGCACGGCTCAAGCCGTTGTAGTTTGGCTACATGGTTTAGGCGATTCTGGTCACGGTTTTGCACCGATAGTACCGGAGTTGCGTTTACCTGCGAATGCCGGTGTTCGTTTTATATTTCCACATGCTCCTGAAATTCCGGTAACGATAAATGGCGGTATGCGGATGCGGGCTTGGTACGATATTAAAACCATGGATTTGACCAATCGCGCAGATGAAGCTGGCGTAAGGCAATCAGCTATCGCGGTCACGGCATTGCTCGATAAATTAATCAGCTCAGGTGTCCCGAGTGAACGCATTATGCTGGCGGGCTTTAGTCAGGGCGGTGTGATTGCACTGCACTTATTACCGCGTTTGCCTTATAAGTTGGCGGGTTTTATGGCGTTATCTACCTACATGGCTTGCCCCGATAAGCTGAGCGCAGAGCAGTTGAGCCACAACAAAAATACGCCGGTATTTATCGCACACGGTACTCAAGACCCTGTTGTGCCAATGGCTGCTGGTCAGCAGGCTTACAATACCTATAAAGCTGCTGGCTTTAACGTCAGCTGGCGCGATTATCGGATGCCGCACAGTGTTTGTGCGCAAGAAGTGGATGAAATCAGCCGCTTTATTCAAAGTCGCCTGATCAATAAGGCAGAGGTATAAGCATGGCCAAAATCCGTATTGCGACACGCAAAAGTGCCTTGGCACTTTGGCAAGCCGAATTTGTGAAAGCCGAGTTGCTGAAATATCATGCTGATTTAGATGTTGAATTAGTTCCGATGTCGACGCAAGGCGATAAAATTTTAGATACGCCGCTGGCGAAGATTGGCGGTAAAGGTCTGTTTGTTAAAGAGTTAGAAACCGCCATATTGGAAGACCGAGCCGATATTGCCGTACACAGTATGAAAGATGTGCCGGTAGCGTTTCCTGAGGGCTTACAGTTACAAACAATTTGCTTACGCGAAGATCCGCGTGATGCCTTTGTTTCTAACCAGTTCCGTAGTTTAGCTGAATTGCCACAAGGCGCTGTTGTGGGCACTTCGAGTTTACGTCGGCAATGCCAAATAAAAGCCTTACGGCCTGACTTACAAGTGCGTGATTTACGCGGTAATGTTAATACTCGGCTCAAGAAACTTGATAACGGGGAATTTGCAGCGATTATTTTGGCTGCGGCCGGGCTGATACGTTTAGGTTTTGCTGAGCGTATCGCCAGCTATTTAACCGTCGACAGCAGTTTGCCAGCTAACGGTCAAGGAGCAGTGGGTATCGAGTGTCGTAGTGATGATGCTCAGGTACAAGCCCTGTTAGCCCCTTTAGAGCACAGTCTAACGCGGCAATGTGTGTTGGCTGAGCGAGCTATGAATCGCGCGCTACAAGGGGGTTGTCAGGTGCCTATTGGTGCTTTTGCTATATTAGAAGGTGAACAACTGTGGCTGCGAGGTTTAGTTGGCTCACTGGATGGTCAGCAGATTATTCGTGATGACGTTCGCGGTAGCATCGATGCTGCAGAGCAATTAGGTCAGCAATTGGCTGAACAATTGTTGGCAGCAGGCGCCGGAGAGATCCTCGCTGCTGTTTATCAGCAAAGTTAGCGCTTACTATGTTCTTAATTACGCGCCCTGCTGGCAAAGCAGACCATTTACTGGAATCATTAGACAGCTACGGTATTCCCTATCTGTATCAGCCGGTGATTACTACACAAATGGTGCAATTAAAACCGAAAGATATTCGCTGGCTAGAACAAGCGGATAGCTTAATTTTTGTCAGCATCAGTGCGGTGAACACCCTAGAGCAACAAGTTACAGTGAAACAATTGCCGGGGCGCTTATTTGCTGTCGGTGCCACCACCGGTGCCGCTTTGCAACGTTGGACTGGGCGTCAGGTGATCATCCCAGAAGATCAGCGCAGTGAAGGCTTGTTAGCACTACCAGAGTTGAACAGCGTTGCAGAGCAACAAGTGGTGGTGGTGCGAGGTAATGGCGGTCGTGAACTGATTAAACAAACCTTGGCGCAACGTGGTGCCACGGTGCGTTATGTGCAAAGCTATAGCCGTTTGCCATTGCCGTTAGATGGTGCTCAGCTGAAGCAGCAATGGCAACAGCAGGGCGTGCAGTGTATCGTAGCCACGAGTAATGAAATTTTGCAGCGCATTTTTGGGTTAGTGCCCACAGAGCAGCATGCTTGGCTTGCTCAACAACATTGGATCCTGGTTAGCCCACGGGCACGCGACAGTGCGCTGGCGCTAGGGATCCCACTACAGCATATTCATCTAGCAAGCAGCGCCAATGACGATGCCTTGTTAGAAGCGGTGACGCAGTTTAAGAGGAACATTCTATGAGTGAGCAAGGGCAGGCGACCGTTTCGGAAAAAGTGACAGCACCCGCTGAGGTTGCATCCAATACGACCCACACGGAATCATCAAATACACCGCCGCGCAAAAGTAATGGTCTGGCTTGGTTTGCCATTTTTCTTGTGTTGGCATTAACTGCCGCTATGGTGGCGGGGGGTATTGGTTATGGCCACAATGGCAATCACTCCAACAGCAGAGCCAGCTCACAGAGCAGGCCATTGAACAAAAACTGCAGCAAACGACAGCGACGATCAGTCAGCAGCAACAGCAATGGTTAGAGGTTCAGAAACAAAAACAGTTACGCTTGCAGCAAGAGTATCAACAAGCGATGCAGCAAGATCGTGAACAATTGCAAATGCAAATACAGAGCTTACGCCAGCAAGTGCAACAGCGTGATGGCGCACCGCCACAACACTGGGTATTGATGGAAGTACGTTTCTTGTTAAAGCGAGCGAGTCAAAGTTTGGTCTTGCAACAAGATGTGCAAAGCGCGCGTTGGTTGTTGCAAGCAGCGGATGAGCAACTTGCTAAGCTAGATAATGTGCTGTTGTTAATCGTTCGACAAGCAATTAAGGATGATCTGGCTGCGCTGCAACAAGTCCCTAAAACGGATTTTTCACCGTTATATTTGCAGCTCGGTCAATTACGCCGGCAAAGCATGCAGCTACCATTAAAACAGCAAGAGCATCGTTTAATTCCTTCGCATCAACCGAATGATGATTTAGGCAATTGGCGTGAAAATCTGTCAAGTTATTGGGAGCAAGTATCAGGTAAATTATTCAATGTGCGTGCTGCGCAACCCCAAGATTTTTTCAGTTTATCTTCAGAGCAGCAAATTACGGTGCGCTTAAGCTTACAGCAGCAGTTATTGCTTGCGGAGCTGGCAATTTTACAGCAAGAGCCGGAAGTGTATCAGCACGCATTACAACAAGCCGCCGATTTATTGCAGCGTTACTTTGCTGCCGAAGATCCTATTGTGCAGCAAACCAGCGCTAGCATTGTCGAATTAGCTTCGGCTGCGATGCAAAAGCCCGCATTGCCCACTCTGCAAAGTATCAATCAGTTAGACCGACAACTTAGTATCATAACGGAGGCTAATTATGAGTAAGCTGTTGATCCTAACAGCAGTCTTAATTCTAGCCATGTTGCTGGGGCCGGTGTTCATTAATAACCCTGGTTATATCAAGATTGTTGCAGCAGGTTACACCATTGAAATGACCTTATTAGGCTTATTTGTGGCCGTCATCGCTGTGGTGTTAGTGTTAAAAATATGCTTAATATTGCTGCGGAAATTAGCTTATTGGCAGCAATTTTCGCTAAACTTCTTTCGTGGTAGGCGTCAACGCAAAGCGCGAGAATCTTTTGCCATTGGTCTGCAAGCGTATGCGCGGCAACAATGGCCTTTGGCCAGCGAAGAGTTACAACATGCTTTGTTAGATCCCCAATACGTGAATGAAAAACGCATGTTGGCCAGTTATGCCAGTTTTTATGCCGGCAATAGCGAGCATGCAAATGAATTAGCTGCGGCGTTAACGGCCGATGAAAGTAGCACGACCTTTGTGCAAGCTGATTTGATGCTACAACAAAATAAACCTGGGCAAGCATGTCGTTTATTGTCGGCACATCTTAATGCTGCGAAAACCGATCCCGCTTTAGGGCAATTGTATCTGCAAGCACTAAAACAAGCCGGCCAATGGCAAACGCTGCTGCAAACTATTCCGTTATCATTAACTCAGCAATGGTTTGGTAAAGCAGAATGGCCGTTGCAGCGTTATGCTGTTTATCCTGCGGCATTGAGCCAACTGAGTGCGCAGCAAGGTTTTAGCGAAGAGTCTGAAATTTGGCAAGCGTTACCGTCAAAAGAGCGTAAATCGGCGGCTGCGATGTTGGGCTTAGCATGGGCGCAAGCTCAGGCGGGGCAATGTGAGCGTGCTGAACAGCGTTTAGTTCAAGCACTCACCTTAGAAGACTTACCGGCAGCTTGGCCTTACTTAAAACAGATCCCGTTAAATAACTCAGTATTAAAGTTACGTAAAGAAGTGCAGCATTGGCTACGCTCTAGCCCCTCTAATGGCTATATTTACGCGGTACTTGCCTACTTAGCCGAGCAAGAAGGCGATCGTGAGCAAGCCAGTATGGCGTGGCAAAAAGTACGGCAATATAACCCCGAGCTGTGTCGGTAATTTTGCAAGGCTTGGCCGCGGTAACAAACCGCGATGCCAAGGTGTTAATTTTGGGGAGTATGCCGGGGGCTCAGTCGCTCGCCAGCCAGCAGTATTATGCCCACCCGCGTAACGCCTTTTGGCCCATTATGGCATCGTTATGCGGTTTCTCTGTCAATCTCGCTTATCACGAGCGCTTAGTCTTATTGCGACAACATGGTTTTGCGTTATGGGATGTGCTGGCGCATTGTCAACGTCAGGGCAGTTTAGACAGCGCCATTCGCCATGAGCAAGCCAACGACTTTAATCATTTCTTAGCCGAGCACGGTCAGTTAAAACTGATCGCTTTTAATGGTGCCAAAGCACAGCAAAGTTTTAACAAGCAGGTATTGCCAACGCTAGCCATCACACCCCCGCGATTGTTAACCCTTCCTTCAACTAGCCCGGCACATGCGGCGATGTCTTTTTATGCTAAATTGCAACAATGGCTACAAATTAAGCAACGCTATCAGTTAAATGACGGCTCAACATAAAAATCGTGCTTTTCGTGCTTGAGAAATGTGCAGCGGTAAGACGCCCATTCATCCTTTAATGTGCGCCTACTGTTGCGCTAAAGTGTATTTGGTGTAGATTAAGTGTGTTTTTAAATCTGGCAAGGATTAACAATGAAGCGCTTATGGATTGTGCTCCTGACATGGCTATGTAGCATGCCCCTTTCAGCTGATTGGAATACGGCAATGACGGCATACGACAAACAAGATTATGCGGTAGCTAAAACGGAATTTGAACGCTTGGTTCCTTTCGGCAACGAAGAGGCTATTTTTAATTTGGGCGCGATGTATCACCTCGGTGAAGGTGTACCGCAAGACAGTATTTTAGGTCTGGCGCATTTTATGTTGGCAGCAGAGCTAGGTAAGCCTAACATTTCCCATGTGGTAACGGGTTTACAGCAAAACCTAACCGCGTCGCAGTTAGCCCTAGTTGACACACAATTACAGCGTATCCGGCAACAAGTAAAAGTGCCAATGTTGACATCGATCGATGACAACGATAAGACTAAAGCGCCACAAGCGGTGAAGCGTGTTCAGGCAAAATACCCCGCGGCAGCGGCGGCAAAGGGGCAGTTTGGCTATGTGGCTATGCGCTTTTTAGTTGATGGCAAAGGTAATGTGCAAACCATTAATGTGGTGGACTCATTTCCTAACAACGTGTTTGATAGGGAGGCTATTAGAGCGGTAAGTCGTTGGAAATACGAAGCCAGTGGCAAAAGCCATATATTTAGCGCAGAGCTAAATTTTTTCCTCGAGGGTGGTGTCAATGTTGCAAAAGTTGATGATTTAATACAGCAGCATCAACTATGGCAAGGCGCGTTAATCGGCTCACCGCAACATCAATTTATGTTAGGCCATTTGTTACGTCTGGTTAATATACAAAACAGTAACTACATTTCTATCGACCGAGATATGCCGATTACGGCAGAGTTAGATTTATCCGTTTTTAAACCGATGAATAAATTGGAAGTCGATTTTAGTGGTTTTGTCGGTTATGCGGTGGTGCGAATAGCCGATGACGGCACTATTGTTGAGCAAATTTATGCCGATATTGACCCCAGTAGTCAGGTGCAAAATTTGTTGGGGTTAAAGTTAAAAGGCAAGATAGATCACGACGTTTATCAAATCATGAAGTACAGTCATGTTTCAGCGCATCGTGCGCCCTGGGTTAGCGCTTCTTTTAAGATGCCGCAAAGTTATTCTGCACGTTTTTGGTGGGATAAAGCCGCGAAGAATGGCAGTAAAGAAGCGCAACGTATCATGGCCGCTTATGATAAGCGCTGGGAGCAGTATTTATTAGAGCAAGAAGACGCCGAGGCGATGGCCTGGGTAGGCAGCCGCTTACTGTTAGAAGGGCAGCGTGCGAAAGGTTTAGCCTTGTTAGATGCTGCTATCGCCAAGCAGTATCAACCGGCGAAAGAGTTAAAAAAACAATTGCTATAAGCAACTCTAGTTATTATAAACAGCGGCGAAAAGCCGCTTTTTTTGAACTTCAATTAAGCGGGTTTGGATAGTTAGCCATTCATTAACTAGCGACAACAGTGCTATAAAATACTTAATGCAACTAAACGACGGTGAGCTTATCTAAACAGAACACTTTATCTTGAGGCCAGCATTAACCTGGGTATGTGAGTGAACTCTGCTTAATGGTTAAACTAAAACAGCTATTTCGGGAATATGCAGCAGCCTTTGCTTGGGCATTATTGTTGCACAGCCTCGTGTTAGTTTTGTTATTACACACCACGCTACAAAAACCGGTTGCTTTGCCACAAGCCGAGCAGATCAGCACCTTTCTTTATCAACCAGCAATTAAATCGCCAGAGCCTGTTGAAGAAATGAAAGCAGAGCGTCCTGTAAAGGGACCTTTAGCTCATGCAGATAAGATCGCTGCAAAACAGGCCGCTGGTAGCCACATTAATCATTCCATCAAGCCGCTTGAAGTCAGTGCTACGATCGTTAGCAAAGCGCGGCAGGACGAGCCAGTGTTAGCCTCAAGCGACATTAACTCCTTGCCTATTACGCCAAGGTCCAGCTTAGCTGAGCGTAGTTTAAAGCAATTAGCGCAGCCTAATCAGCAAGCGTTAGCACAAGCCGCTGACGCGAGCTATCAACAATGGCAGCAACAGCAGCTGCAACCCAGGATAACGGTAGCCAAACAACATCAGCAAGCCAGTGCCAATCCAGAAAAAGCCGTGTTATTTACTTATAATGATGGCCAGCAATTGGTGAAGCTCGGTGACAACTGTTTAATCGTCGATCCACAACTCAGTGGCTTTGAACAAATGATGCAAGCTAAGGGCGCACCTTGCAAAGAGAGTGATGATGCGCTGTTGTTTCGTCAAACCATGGCCAAGTGGTTAAGCCGTTAATCACGCTGAACCTTATAAGCACAAAACGATATTAACTTGGGGCGCTATAGCGAGTATCAGCCACAATCATTGCTTATCATCATCGACTAAAGCTAATTTCGAGTTAGTGGCTTGCCTGAGATCATTGCGGGATAATTGATAAGGGCAAGCCAGCTGACAATTTACTCTGCTAAATGCTGCTCTAGACGCTGGCGCAGATCACCCTCAATGGCTACCGCTTTACCGGTTTTTTGATCCAGGCAAACGAATGTCACTTGAGCATCTGCCGCAATAGCGTCGGAACCGGCTATCCGAACTTCCTGAGTGACCACCGCGCTCTTGCCTCCCACTTTACTAAAACGTGTATACACTTCTAGGGTTTGGCCCATGGTCGCTGCCACGCGGTAGTTAATATTGATATTGACAATTACCCAGGCCAAATTGTGTTGGCTAAACCACTGAATATCCCCGCTGTCTTCTAAATACCCCCAACGGGCTTCTTCTAAAAACTCTAAATAGCGGGCGTTGTTTACATGTTGATAAATATCTAAATGATAGCCCCGAACTTTAATCACTGTTTTATGTTGCATCTATAGCACCTATTTTTAGTGTATTTGCTCTGATTTTGGCATAGTTCGTACACCGCTGCCAGTGACCATTATGTTTTAATAGTTGACGCTTAACACGCCTTTGTTAATATGCTGATAACTGCTTCATAAATAAAACGCTTATATGTTAAGGATGAATCGATGCGATTAATTTTAGTACTAGGATTATTGCTACTCAGCTTTGGAGTGCGGGCTGATTGGCTGAGCGCTTTGCAAGCATATGAAAATAAACAATACGCTGTGGCAAAAACAGGTTTCACTAATTTATTACCCTTAGGTAATGCCAATGCCGCTTTTAACCTTGGTGTGATGGCATATTATGGTGAAGGTCAGGAAGTTGATCTCGAACAGGCCTTAACTTATTTTTTACTTGCAGAACAATTACAGCATGAACAAGCTGGAGACATTGTTAAGCGTATTTATGAAGAAGCAAGCACAGCACAGCGAGCTGGTGCAGAAGAAGCTGCAGCTAAAGCATTAGCGGGAGTATTTATCAAAAAAAATGCTCAGCGCTATCAGTTAAGTAAAGAGCAACCGCCAGCTGAAATATCCACACCGATGCCCGACATTCCCAATGATGTCACCAGAAAGTATCCATTTGGTTATGTCGTTGTACAGTTTTTAGTGGATGGTGAGGGGCGGGTAAAAGTTGCCGATGCCGTAGACGGCTTCCCAGAAGGGGCTTTTGATCCTTATGTTTTCCGCACTATGGGGCGTTGGCAATATGAAGCAACCGGTAAAGCCCATTTGATGTCGGTACGTCTGAGTTTTTGGGCCACAGGTTCAATGAATGCGCGTTCTGCTAATCAGATTATCAAGGGGCAAAATTTATGGTCTTATGCGCAACTGGGCTCGAGTAAGCATCAAGAAATGCTAGGCAGCGTATTAAATTTAGTTTCGATGGTGTCAGGTGCTGAAGTGTATATCGACGAAGATTTGCCCGCACCAGCCAATGAACCCGATGTGTCGGCATGGTTTGAAAGCAGAAAATTTGATATCAACATCCCGGGTTTGGCCGGATCAGTCAGCGTAGCAACTAACGAAAAAGGTGAAATTGTTCGATTGTTGGATGCCAGTGAGTTAACTCATCCCGCGGCAGAAACACTGCAGGGAATGCGGATCCGTGGTGCTAATAGTGGCTTTTTCCGGTTAAGTAATAGTTTATCGCAAGATCGTTCGTTTAGCCGTGTTAGTAAGAAAAACAGCATTTTGGTTGAACAATATCATGCCGTTCATCAAGAGTTGACAGCGGGTTACTGGTGGAAAACCGCGGCTGCAAATGGTGATCGCCGAGCACAGCGTATTTTAGGTGCGCAACGCGAAGATTGGCAGTTCTATCTTATTCAACAGCAAGATCCGCTCGCGACGGCCTGGCATGGTGCACGTTTATGGTTAGATGGCGAAGCCGCAGAGGGTAAAGCGCTATTAGAGCAAGCGCAAGCCGCAGGTTACAAGCCAGCGAGCGAGTTATTACAAGCTTTAAGTTTGTAGTGCGCTTAGCTATTCAAACCGCGCTAATTGAGAAATAGTGAAAACTAAGGAAGATAGAATGCGTTTTATAACACTCGTATTGCTGATGCTGACAACCTTCGCCGTGCAAGCGGATTTGCTGGTGTCTTTACAAGCCTACGAAAATAAAAAATATAGCGAAGCAAAAGCGGGCTTTATTACGCTATTACCACTAGGTAATCCCGATGCAGCCTTTAATCTAGGCGTGATGGCTTATTATGGTGAAGGACAAGAGATTAATCGGGTAGAAGCATTAAGCTATTTTTTACTTGCAGAAAAATTACAGCATCCAGATGCCAGCACTATCGTGCAACGCGTGTATGCCGAAGCAAGCAGCGATGAGCGTTTGCAAGCCGACGCTGCGGCAGCTAAAGCTTTTGCTGCGGTCATTATTAAACAGGATGCGCAACCTTACCAGCTTAGTAAAGAGCAGCCTCCGGCCGCCATTAATACACCGATGCCGATAATCCCGGAAGAAGTCACCAGAAAGAATCCGTTTGGTTTTATCGTATTACAGTATTTAGTAGATGGTACGGGAAGGGTGCAGGTTGTTGATGTATTGGATAGTTTTCCGGTTGGTGCTTATGATTTTCACGCTATGCGCGAGCTGCGCCGCTGGGAATATGCAGCGACCGGTCGTCCGCATTTAATGTCGGTGCAGTTAAATTTTTGGATAGCCGGCGTGATGGATGCTGGCAGCGCGAATAGGATTGTTAATCAAAATAACCTCTGGACTTATGCACAAGCGGGCTCTGCTCGGCATCAAGAAACGTTGGGTAGCGCGCTAAATGTGATTTCTATGGTATCCGGTGCTTTAGTTTATGTAGATAAAGATTTGTCGGAGCCTGGTGATAAGCTGGATTTAACAACTTGGTTTGACAGTAGAAAACTGAAAATTAATATTGAGGCATTTGATGGCGAAGTAACAGTGCAAACCAATGCAAAAGGCGAAATCGAGCGTGTGTTGCAAAGCGATGAACTTATTGCACCCGAGGCAGAGACGTTGCTGGGCATGCGCATTCGTGGCGGCAAAGAAGGCATTTTTCGACTCAGTAACAGCACTAAACAAGAACGCACTTTTAGTCGCTTGGTGAATCGCCCGACTATTTTGATACAGCAATATGTGCCAGTGCATGAGCAGTTAACGGCAGAGTATTGGTGGCGTACAGCCGCGACAAATGGCGATCGTCGCGCACAGCGTATATTAGGCGCGAAGCGCGAAGATTGGCAGTTCTATCTGATCCAACAGCAAGACCCGTTGGCGGCGGCCTGGCATGGTGCACGTTTATGGTTAGATGGAGAGAAGACCGAAGCTAAAGCCCTGCTAGAGCAAGCGCAAGCCGCAGGTTACAAGCCTGCGACTGAACTATTACAAATATTAAGTTTATAGTTAGATATAAGCAAACGCATCAGCAAACATGTGCTCGCGATGGCCGCCTTGCGCGATAAAAGCCTCGCGAGCCACCCCTGCCATTGCAAAGGGGCCAGCCATATAAATGTCGTAGGCTTCAAGAGACACAATATCTTGCAACACGGCTTCATGCACTAAGCCGCGGCGACCTTGCCAATGTGCGCTAGGCTCTTGCACCACCGGGATCACTTGATATTTACGATTGCTGGCTGCCCAACTCGCCAATTCGGTCTGGTAATACAAGGCATCTTCGCTTTTCACACCCCAGTACAATAATACCGGGATGTCTTTTTTCGCAGCCGCGATTGCCAAGGCAATACTGTGTACATAAGAGAACCCGGTGCCACCGGCTAATAACACGATGGGGCGATCACTGTTCGCTTGCCAAGCGGCATGACCCAGACCGACTTCAACTTGAACCGGCTCACCGGCAGCAAATTGTTGCTGTAGATGAGTTAACGCTGCGCCAGACCAGTTATCTCCCGCTGCCGCGCCAATGTGCAATTCCAACAACGGCTGTTCTGGGGTGCTGGCGATAGAGAAAGGTCTTTTATCTGTTGCGGTCAGACACAGTTGTAAGTATTGACCGGCAATAAAGTTAACGGGCGCAGCTGGCGCGAGTACAACTTTACTGACAACGTGAGTAAGAGCTTCAATGGCAACAACCTGACAAGCAATAGCGTTCATAAACATCTCATGTTAAGCGGGGTTAACCGCGTATAAAAGGGTGGTGTAGTTGCAGATCGGACTGGGCATAAGCCACGCAACAGTAAACAAATCGCTGCTGACGGTCAACGTCCGTTAATGGGCTTGGCTCGATATAGCTCACGTTACCGTCACGTAGTTTACACACGCAACTGGTGCATACGCCCTGCTGGCATCGATAAGGAAAATCAATACCCTGGCGCAGCGCGGCCTGCAGAATAGTTTCTTCAGGCAGCACTTCGAAACTTAACTGCGCTGGCAGTACCGTGACCTTATGGCTCATGGTTTGGCCGCGGGTAAAGTGATGCCCAGGCTTGGCCATAAACTATCAACCCGCTGCTTAATTTCGTCAGACATCACAATTGGCTCGCCCCATTCACGAGTGGTTTCACCTGGCCATTTATTGGTGGCGTCCATACCCATTTTTGACCCTAATCCCGATACAGGTGAAGCAAAATCAAGATAGTCGATCGGCGTGTTTTCAATCAGCGTGGTATCGCGCGCGGGGTCCATACGGGTGGTAATGGCCCAAATCACATCTTGCCAATCGCGGGCATTGATATCGTCATCGCAGACAATCACAAATTTAGTATACATAAACTGGCGTAAGAACGACCACACACCCATCATTACGCGTTTGGCATGGCCAGGATACTGTTTTTTCATCGTGACAACGGCTAAACGGTACGAACACCCTTCAGGGGGTAAGTAAAAGTCGGTAATTTCCGGAAATTGTTTTTGCAAAATGGGCACGAACACTTCGTTCAGTGCGACGCCCAAGATAGCCGGTTCATCTGGTGGACGGCCGGTGTAAGTACTGTGATAAATCGGATCTTTACGGTGTGTAATATGCGTTACAGTAAATACTGGGAAGTTATCGACTTCATTGTAATAACCCGTGTGATCCCCGTAAGGCCCTTCGGGCGCCATTTCACCCGCTTCAATGTAGCCTTCAAGCACAAATTCAGCGCTGGCCGGCACCTGCAAGTCGTTACTAACGCATTTAACCACTTCGGTGTTATCACCACGTAATAATCCGGCAAAACCATATTCAGACAGCGTATCAGGTACAGGCGTAACGGCACCTAAAATGGTGGCCGGATCGGCGCCCAGTGCTACCGACACCGGGAAGGGTTTACCCGGGTGAGCTTTTTGCCATTCAAAGAAATCTAAAGCGCCGCCACGATGCGATAACCAGCGCATAATCAGCTTGTTTTTGCCCAGCACTTGTTGACGATAAATACCCAAGTTTTGGCGGTCTTTATGCGGTCCTTTGGTTACGGTAAGACCCCAGGTAATCAGGGGGGCGGCATCGCCCGGCCAGCAAGTCATAACGGGCAACTGGGTCAAATCGACCTCATCACCACTAAGTACGACTTGTTGGCAAACGGCTTTTTTCACCTGTTTGACCGACATATTTAGAACTTGTTTGAAAATAGGCAATTTACTAAAGGCATCTTTCAGCCCTTTTGGTGGCTCGGGTTCTTTTAAAAAAGCCAACAATTTACCGACTTCACGTAAGGCCGCCACATCTTCTTGGCCCATACCCAAAGCCACTCGCTGAGGTGTACCAAATAGGTTGGCTAATACTGGGATCGAATACCCTTTTGGGTTTTCAAACAATAACGCTGGGCCACCGCCACGCAGAGTACGGTCGGCAATTTCAGTCATTTCCAATACCGGATCGACAGGCTGTTTGATGCGAATTAATTCACCACGTTGTTCTAACTGCGCGATAAAATCACGTAAATCTTTATATTTCATTGGTTGCCTTCATCAGTGACAGCGTAAGACGGTGCCTCATCTTGCGACTATTATACATTTCTACTGGACGACTGCCAGTTTTAGCCTGCTATGCGGCTGGCATCGCTGCTGACGCGACTTATACTGTTGTTAACACATTTCGACGGGTTATACGATGCAAGAGCAAGAAGGGGTTATAAAATTTCAATTGTTTTATCAAGCTGCGCCATTACCTGCCAACATAGATATTACCGAGTTAAATGCGTGGCGTACGCTTTGTGTACAAACGGGCATGTTAGGGCAGCATCCTGAGCGCTATGATAATTATGGTTTTGGGAATATTAGTCAGCGGGTCGCAGGTGGTGTACACTTTATCATCAGTGGCACGCAAACGGGTGGTAAACTGCAGTTAAGCGCAGCAGATTACGCGCTGGTCACCGCTTGTCAACCGGAATTAAACCGAATTAGCGCACAGGGCGTAACTAAACCCTCTTCTGAAGCGATGACACATGGCCAGCTTTATCAGTTACTGCCACAGGTTAATTTTATTATTCATGCGCATTGCCCGGCGATTTGGCAGCATGCAGATGCACTAGCGTTAGCGCAAACGGCTGCGCAAGTGCCTTACGGTACGGTGGCGATGGCGGAGGAAGTATCCCGCTTGTTTCAACAAAGTGAGGCCGCGGCACAAGGTATCTTCACTATGGCAGGGCATGAAGATGGTGTGGTGACCTTTGGCAAGAATGCTGAAACCAGCTTTCAAATTCTAATGCGTTATTATGCGGCTGCGCTGGCGCTTGGTGCGACACCAAATCGGTGATTGTCTTTGATAAATTATCAAAAAGCAGTCACAATCCAATAATGTTATTTTGTCTCATTTTTACTCCCAATAGAGAGCGCATTTTATGCAGTTTCCCGATTCAGTTAAACAACAGAGCTGCCAAGATTGTTTAAGTGGTCAAGATTTGGGTTTTGAGATCCGTATGGCATTTCAACCGATTATCGATTGGCACACGCAGCAGATTGTTGCTTACGAAGCGCTGGTACGCGGGCCAAACGGTGAAGGTGCAGGTTGGGTTTTCTCTCGGATAAACGATAGCAATAAATATTACTTTGATCAGGCTTGTCGGGTAAAAGCCATTGAAACCGCTGCGCGTCTAAAATGCAGTACCTATTTGAATATTAACTTTTTGCCGAACGCGGTGTATAACCCAGAAACCTGTATTAAAGCCACCATTGAAGCAGCCGATCTCTATGGCTTTGATTTAACCAAGCTAATTTTTGAAGTGACTGAAGGTGAGCAGATCCCAGATAAAGCGCATTTGAATCGCATTTTTCGCAGTTATGCTAAACGTGGCTTTCAAACTGCGATTGATGATTACGGCTCGGGTTTTGCAACATTAGATTGGCTAATTGAGTTAAGACCTCACTTATTAAAGCTAGATATGGAACTGATCCGGAATATTCACCTTAACTGCGCAAAACAATTTATTGTGGCCAAAACAATCGAGCAATGCGAGTTGCAAGGTACCAAGGTGTTAGCTGAAGGCATTGAAACAAAAGAAGAATTAGATTACTTAGTGGGTATTGGTGTGCGCTTGTTTCAAGGATATTATTTTGCCAAGCCGGCTTTAGAAGCGTTGACACCGCTAGAAGGCTTAACAGGGATGAAAGCGTTAAATTAAACGTATAACCCAAAACAAAATAAACAAGGCGCCTTAAGGCGCCTTGTTTATTTTGGTGGTAACTTAGAAGTTATAAGATACCCGGCCATACACTAAGCGGCCTGAACGTCCGAACGGTGAATAGTTCGAGAACGAGGTAGCACCTGTGGTATTTAAGTTAATGGGGTTAGCATCTGGATATTCATCAAAGATGTTATCAGCACCCACTGCCACGGTCCAACTATCGTTAAAGTCATAGCGGCCTTCCAAATCCATCAAGACTTTCGGACTTAATGTCAGATCAGTGGCTGCAGTAGTGCCCGGTGATAATACCTCACCGTAACGAGTTGCTTTAAAGGTCGCGCTGAAGTTGTCATAACTCCAGTTTACCGTGGCACCAAATTTATCTTTGGGTGCGCCTTTTTCAAACGTCAGTACATTAACACGACCAAATAATGTTGGCGCTGGATCAAGTGCTGACAACTCTGCGGTTGCTGGTACTGCGGTGACTTTCGTTTCGTTAATATTACCGACCACCGTAAAGCTGAACAAACCAAAATCTTCAGTTGGTGTTGACCAGTTAATAACAACATCCACACCTTGTGTTTCGGTATCTACACCATTGATAAAGAAACGACCACCACCGATACCGATAAAGCCTTGCGAGCTTAAATAATCGCGCACGTTTGTTTGAGTTAAGTTTTCTGATAACACGATACGATCATCGATATCAATGCGATAACCATCTACCGTGATAGAAACACCGCCCACGTTAAATACGGCACCTAATGAGTAGTTTACTGACTCTTCAGCATCTAACGGTTTGGCACCTAACGCTTGCGCAACCGGGTTGCTTACCGGGAAAGTCGTGATATCAAAGGGTACACCGTTGATAAAGTTAGTTGAGGTAGCAGTAAAGTTTTGTTGCTGTAGCGATGGGGCACGGAAACCGTTTTGTAATGAACCACGAATACCAAAGTCATCGGTAAAATCGTAGCGTAACGCAGCTTTACCGGTAACATTACTGCCAAAATCAGAATAATCTTCAGCGCGCAGCGCCACTGAGCCCAGCATGTTATCCGTGATATTTGCTTCTAAATCGACATAAGCACCAACAGCACGACGTGTTTCACGCACTTCGTTAGACGGGCGGAAGCCGGGGAACACCTGCGCGCCAGAAGCCGTTGGGTTACCATTGGATAATAGTTCGCCGCCATTGCGCCATGAATCAGGTTCACCGGCGAAAATACCGTAACGTTCACGGCGTAATTCAATCCCGGTAGCAATGTTTAACGGCGAGGCTAGCGAGTCAACATTAATCGATCGTACACCGGATAAGTTAAACACGGTTTGGCCATAACGGAAGCCACCAGCATCAAACTCGGTTTTGCTGGTTGGGCCGATTGAGCGGTTTAAGGTGTTTTCAATAGTGAAGGCCATACGGTTCTGACCCCAAACTAAAGACGTATCAACGGTCCACTCGCCGACATCAAATTCATAACCTACCGCAGCACTGGCATCCGTTACATCGGGTGCAATAATTGGTAAGAAACCGTCTGGGTAGATCGCCAGAATATTGCGGGAATCGTTGGCTGGGCGATAGAAACCGCCTGAACGCGCTTCACGATCTTGGTAGCTTAACCAAGCATAAATTTTACCGTTATCTAAGGTTTTACCGGCATTTGCAAACAAGGTAAATTGCGATAATTCAGGCTCACCATACCAAGCACTGAAGCGGTTGAAGTAGGTTTCACGCGTATCATATTGGCCATTGACCAAAGGATACTGTTGACGATAATCCCAGCCGCCACGCTCTGTGCGCTCGGCGTCTTTGTATTCTGCAGATACGGTGAGGAAAGCATCTTTGCCAAGTTCAAAACCACGCCAGCCGCTCAAGGTTAGCGTTTCACCGTCAGTACGACTTCGCTCAAGATTAGCTGGTGCACTCCAAGTGGCGCCTGTTGGGGTCGGTGTTGTTGGCGTGGTATAGCTGGTTTCACGCCAGCCATAAGACGAGGTAAAGTTACCGCCTTCACTCGCTTCGCGTAAACGAATGTTTAATACCCCGGCAATGGCATCTGAGCCATATTGGGCTGAAGCACCATCACGTAATACTTCAACTGCGTTAATCGCTGCGGTAGGAATGGTATTTAAATCAACAGCAGAAGAGCCACGGCCCACAGTACCGTTTACGTTAACCAAAGCAGCGGAATGGCGGCGCTTTGAGTTAACTAGCACCAGAGACTGATCTGGCCCTAAACCACGTAAAGTAGCTGGGCGCACGGTATCAGTACCATCGCTTAAGCCTGGACGCGGAAAGTTAAAAGACGGTAGCGCGGTTGATAGTACTTGATTCAGTTCGGTTGAACCTGCTCGAGTTAAATTTTCTGCGCTGATAATATCGATTGGCACGGCAGTATCAGACACCGAACGACCGGCAACCCGAGTACCCGTAACAATAATCTGCTCAATTTTTTCTGCTTTTTCATCGTTTTCGCTGGTATTGCTTTGTTGCGCTATTGTTAGCGGTGTAAACAACGCTAAGGTAATAGCTAACGCAATAGGATGCGGTTTTATTTGATGCATGAGAGTTATCCCTTTGTTATTTGTATTGAATCTAGTTGCTGAACTTGCTGGTGTCAAACGTGTAACAGAATTAAACATTGCTTGCAGCGGCAAAATAATGACATAGTATAAAGCAGACTTCTAGAAGTCTTTTCGCCTTTGGACAACGTTGGAGCAACATATGAAAAAGAATACCCAGTTAATTCATGCAGGTCGTGGCAAAAAGTGGACTGGCAGTGCGGTTAATCCGCCTATCGTACGTGCTTCAACGATTGTGTTTGAGACCATGGAAGAGCTTAAAAACGCCAGTAAAAATAAAGGTAACGCTGTGCCGTATTATGGTCGGCGTGGCACGGCTACACATTTTGCATTTCAAGAAGCCATGTGTGAGTTAGAAGGTGGGGCCGGTTGTGCTTTATATCCTTGCGGTGCCGCAGCAATCAGTGGCGCTTTATTGGCGTTTTTAAAAGCAGGCGATCACTTGTTGATGGTTGATACCGCGTATGAGCCAACACGAGGGTTATGTGAAAAAGTGCTCGCCGGTTTAGGAATTGAAACCAGCTATTACGATCCCTTGTTGGGTGCCGAGATTAAGACCTTAATTCGTCCGAACACGAAGGTAATCTTTTTAGAATCACCAGGTTCGTTGACCATGGAAGTGCAAGACATACCGGCAATTTGTCAGGTTGCAAAGGCGCATAATATTATCACTATGCTAGATAACACTTGGGCTTCGCCGATCTTATGTCGACCGTTTGAGCTTGGTGTGGATATTTCTATTCAAGCTGCCACCAAATATATCATTGGTCATTCAGATGTGATGTTAGGCACAGCGAGCGCGAATGAACAGCATTGGCCGCAACTACGTGAGCAGAGTTATTTGTTAGGTTATTGCGCTTCGCCAGATGATGTATATCAAGCTAGCCGTGGTTTGCGTACGTTGGGCGTGCGTTTAAAGCAACACGAAAAAAATGCTTTAGAAGTGGCAGAGTGGTTAGCACAGCGTCCAGAAGTTGAAACAGTGCGGCATCCTGCTTTTCCTGAGCATCCAGGGCATCCGTTTTTTCAGCGCGACTTTAACGGTAGCAATGGTTTGTTTTCTTTTGTATTGAAACAGGGCAGTGCTGCGCAGGTGCAAGCCTTTATTGAAGGTATGCAGCATTTTAAAATGGGTTTCTCATGGGGTGGCTATGAGAGCTTGATTACTGCGGTGCCTAATGTACAAGCGCTTCGTTCGGTGACTCATTGGCCCTATGCTGGGCCTTTATTGCGCTTACATATTGGTTTGGAAGATCCAGAAGATTTATTGGCTGATCTGGAACAGGCATTTGCGCGCATGGCGTTGGCTTAAACTTACCCCGCAAAACCCTACGTTGGTGCGCTTGGTGTTTAAGGAGCATGGCAAACGTTTAAAGGCAGCGTTAGTTTAACGGCAACGCAAGTCGCACGTTATATTATTGCTGCCTGATATCAATGCCCCAATCACGATCAGCCACACCTGACCATTACAACCAGTATTGGGGGAAAGTAGCAATGACGGTAAGCAGCGTGTTTTGTTTTAGCTGATAAAAACGGCCGACCAAGCGCTGTATGAAGCCAAAAGCCATGGTCGCAATCGCACCGAACTGTTTTGCACAAAAGCAGAATAAGCTGTTTGATTATGCCGTGCTGCCCGCAAGGAGTTATCTTAGCTATTGCAACGCTATAACGTTCGCAATGCATTGACCTGTTCTATGGTTCTTCTACAATAGCGCCTTGATCTTTATGGAGGCTGTTATGACAGAAGTTACCCGCTCAGCAGGCATCAGCATGCAGCAACAGGTTGCGACCTGGTTAAATAAAAATCTGGTGCAACGCACCTTATTGGCATTGATCTTAATTAATGCGGCAATTTTAGGTTTAGAAACATCCAGTGCAGTGATGGCCGCATTTGGCCCACCATTAATGCTGCTCGACAAGTGTATTCTTGCCGTCTTTGTCATCGAAATTGCGCTGCGCATTTACGCTCATCGTTTGGCGTTTTTTAAAGATGCCTGGAGTTTATTTGATTTTTCCGTAGTGGCCATTGCCTTAGTGCCAGCCAGCGGGCCTTTTGCGGTATTACGCGCCCTTCGCGTATTACGGGTACTGCGTGTACTAACCTTTGTACCGTCGATGAAGAAAATTGTTGGCGCTTTAGTGCAATCGTTAAACGGTATGCTGTCGATTGCGATGGTGCTGGGCTTGGTGTACTACGTGTCTGCTGTCATGGCAACGAAGCTTTTTGGTGAAGCTTTCCCAGAGTGGTTCGGCAGCCTTGGTGCCACCTTATATACGTTATTTCAGGTGATGACGCTAGAAAGCTGGTCGATGGGGATCTCGCGGCCGGTGATGGAGCAGTTCCCCTATGCTTGGGCGTTCTTTGTGCCTTTTATTCTGATCGCCACTTTTACTATGTTGAACTTGTTTATTGCCGTGATCGTCAATGCCGTACAAAGCATGCATGATGAAGAGCACAAAGACGAAATCGATGCCAAACAGCAATTACAACAGGATCTCGTGGCGCAAATGCAGCAGTTGCAGGCAGAGTTAGCGGCGTTACGCGCGCAACTGCCGCCTGCAGCTAAATCGGATCAAGGTTGATGCATAAAGGTTTCGAGTTCTTGGCCAGTCAGCTTGCTAATACTGCTAAACATAAACCACATTGCAAAAAATAATACCAACATACTGGGCAAAACGATAACGGGGTAACTCAGCCACGTCATCGTGCCCAGCTCTTCATTAAAGGCGGTGCTGCCAGGAGGGCTAACCAAGATCACCTTGGCCAAAATATAATTAAGTACCGACGATAAAAAGAACGAGCTCGCCACCAAATAACCGGCTATTGCCATTTTCTTTTCAAATTGTGCGCGTTGTTGTTGTGCATCCAAGGCTGCATAAAGCTTATCGTTATCCAACAACTCGCCATTCAATAAAAACTTTTTCACCAACGGATAGGGTGTGTATTGGCTAATCAAAACCGCTAAGCCTAAAGCGCCGGGGATCGCGGCTTCTTTAATGGCGATATAAGCGGCATCAAGTTGCAGAAGAGCAATGCCGCCCGTTAATAACACACTGATAACACCGAGCACCGAAAAGAAATTAACCTTACCGGCTTGGCGTAAATCCCAAATACCAAAACCAATAGGAAAAGCCAGTGCAACCACAATACCCCAGACGGGGCCAAGGTATTCTTCACCGCTGAATTTACTCAGGATAATCGCAGGGATCACCACGTTTAGCAGTAGGTTACTGATGAGACCTGTCGATTTTTTTGCTGGGGTAGGACGTGTTTCCGAAGTCATAAGATACCGTATTAAAAGTCGTAAAATACCGTTAAGCGCAGTATAGCAAGAACCCAAGTTATCGCCTATGCACAGTTGTTGCCCAGTTGGTAATCAATCATAGTTGAGTACCAACGCAGAACAGGCTAGGGTGTATTAATTCTAAACGCAGTGGAGCACTGAAATGGATCAATACGCCGCCCTTAGGGCGAATGTCGGGTTATTAGGTACGGAGTTGGGTGAGACCTTACGCCAGCATCTTGGTGATGCGGTATTGGCACGAGTGGAAGAGATCCGCCAGCTGTCGAAAGAAGCGCGCCAAGGCAATAGCCAGCAAGCCGAGCAGCTACGCCAAGTACTCACGGCACTCAGTGATGATGAATTACTGCCAGTCGCTCGGGCTTTCGCGCAGTTTTTAAATTTAGCTAACCTCGCCGAGCAACATTTTAGTATCAGCGCGGCAGGGCGCAGCAGCATTGAAAAGCCGGAACCGTTAACGGAGTTGTTTCAACGCTTAAAAGACACCGCTATCGCCAAGGGCGACATTCAACAAGCCGTTCGTGAGTTATCTATTGAGTTGGTGCTAACGGCGCATCCTACTGAAGTGGCGCGGCGTACCCTGATTCATAAACTGACCGAAATTGCTGCCTGCTTAGCGCAGTTAGAGCATCCGCAAACCGATTGGCAACAACAGCAATTACAACTGCGTTTAACCGAGTTAATTAGCCAAGCTTGGCATACCAATGAAATTCGTGAGCAGCGGCCAACCCCGGTTGATGAAGCGAAATCGGGCTTTGCAGTCATTGAAAGTTCGTTGTGGCAAGCTATTCCTGACTTTTTACGTGAACTTGATGCCGATTTACGTCGTGATCTTGGCACCGGCTTACCGCTTGATGCCGCACCCGTGCGTTTTTCTTCTTGGATGGGCGGCGATCGCGATGGTAATCCTTTTGTTACCTCCAAAGTAACCCGTCAGGTGTTGTTACTGAGTCGCTGGAAAGCGGCAGATTTGTTTATTCGAGACTTAGATTTACTGTCTACCGAGTTATCGATGAATACGGGCTCTGCGGCGCTACTCGACGCCAGTGAACAGGCATCCGAACCCTATCGTGCGGTACTTAACAAGTTACGCCAACAACTGATCACCACCCGAGATTGGTTAACTGAAGCGTTAAAACATGATCGCTTACAGCGGCCGGCTGATTTAATTTGGCATAACCAGCAGTTGCTTGAGCCGTTATTACTGTGCTTTGAATCATTACAGCAAAGTGGCATGCAATTAATTGCACAAGGTCGCTTAACCGATACGCTGCGCCGCGCCTATGCTTTTGGCTTAACGTTACTGAAATTAGATATTCGCCAAGATGCCGCGCGTCATGCTGATGTTTTTGCTGAACTCACCCGTTACTTAGGCTTAGGTGATTATAGCGCTTGGACTGAAACGGATCGGCAAGCATTTTTATTGCGAGAACTGGCAAATAAACGACCGTTATTTCCGAAAAACTGGCAACCCTCCGCCGACGTTCAAGAAGTGCTGGATACCTGCGATATCGTGGCGCGCCATGGTAACGAAGCACTCAGTACCTATGTGATCTCAATGGCGGGTAAACCCTCCGATGTGCTGGCAGTACAATTACTGTTGCAAGAAGCCGGTAGTAGCTTTGCTATGCCAGTCGCACCGCTGTTTGAAACCTTAAGTGATTTACAAAACGCGCCCGATTGTATGCGGCAATTGCTCAGTATTGATTGGTATCGCGGTTATATTAATGGTCGCCAAGAGGTGATGATCGGTTACTCTGACTCGGCTAAAGATGCCGGTGTGTTCGCGGCCGCGTGGGCTCAATACAGTGCGCAAGAAGCGCTAGTGAAGCTGAGTAAAGATTATGGCGTGAAGCTGACACTGTTTCATGGCCGTGGCGGTACTATCGGCCGTGGCGGCGGCCCTGCACATGCGGCGATTTTATCGCAGCCGCCGGGTTCGTTAGCTGGGGGTTTGCGCGTGACCGAGCAAGGCGAGATGATCCGCTTTAAGTTTGGTTTGCCTGAGCTAGCCATCCGTAGTTTGGCCCTGTATGCCAGCGCGGTATTAGAAGGCATGTTGTTACCACCGCCGGTACCAAAAGAAAGCTGGCGCAGCCTGATGAGTAAGCTAGCCGATGATTCTTGCAACGCCTATCGGGCCGTCGTGCGACATAATAAAGATTTTGTGCCGTATTTCCGTGCTGCTACGCCAGAGCAAGAGCTAGGTAAGTTGCCATTAGGTAGCCGACCCGCTAAACGTAACCCGACCGGTGGCGTTGAAAGCTTACGAGCGATCCCGTGGATTTTTGCGTGGTCACAAAATCGTTTAATGCTGCCCGCTTGGTTGGGTGCCGGCAATGCCTTAGCCTTGGCAGTTGAGGCCGGACAAACCGATTTACTGGATGAAATGCAACAAGAATGGCCATTTTTTGCAACGCGGTTGTCGATGCTGGAAATGGTGTTTTTAAAAGCCGATCCAGAAATTTCGGCCTATTACGATCAGGTGCTAGTGCCCAAAGCGCTTCAACACCTTGGTGTTGAGTTGCGGCAGCAATTGGCGGCGGATCGCGAGTTGCTGTTAAAGTTGATCCACAGTGATACGTTGATGGCCAAAGAAGGTTGGATCCGTGAGTCGATAATGCTGCGTAATACCTATGTCGATCCGCTGCATATTTTACAAGTGGAGCTGCTAAAACGCTCTCGGCACGATCCGGAGAAAATTAGTGCGCAAAGTAATCGGGCGCTGATGGTCACTATCGCCGGTATCGCGGCAGGGATGCGTAACTCGGGTTAAGCAAAATAGGCGGATAAAGACCGGCCAATTTGTGTGATACCACTGCGTTTAGGGTTTCGCACAACGCGGTTTGCTCATATCAATAGGCCATGAATTATCCATGTGGCTTGATGATGAACTTCAGCAATGAGGTTCATCTTTTCAAGCCAGCAAAGTGGTTCACATGCTTTCTCTATGGATGAGTTCTGCTATCTATGGCCTTCAACGGTTTATTGAGAGCAAATCGGCTATTTTTTCGGGCTAGTGTTCGTTTTTGTGCCGGTTTTTCATCAGCGTTATGCCAGCCTTTCTGTAACCTGTGTTGGCTGAACCTTATAGCTGGCCTGCCAAGAGCAAGTCTGATCGGTCAAAAGCTGAGCTTTTTCTAGCATAGCTTTTTCATGATCAGAGACCCGAGTATAAAGCTTCAACATTTTATGAATATTCCAATAGTGCTCAATGCCACAACTAATTTCTTGCTGCAAAGCTTGTTGTATTTCAGCGCTTGGGTTGAGTTCTTTTATTTTTGCATGAAGAATTAAAGCATTAGCGAGTTTTTCAACGCTCATCGATTTGGCACCGTGTTCCCAAGAGATAATCAAGGTGGCCAAAGATGAACAAACACATAAAAAAAGAATGACGACGAATGTTTTTAGATTCAGCATTTAATTTCCCTCTTAATGTTTATCCGTGAAGTTTTAACTGAGGTATCAGTTGAATATTGACTGTGCTTTAACTGGGTGTCGCAATATCTCTAGACTCACTGTCCAGCTTGTTTTTAACATACTTCATGTTCGCTTATTTCAAAATAAGTTAGCAAGAGGTTAGCATTAAATGTTTTTTTTCAAAGCAAATTGTTGCTTGTAATGCTTTTAGCTTAGATTGTTGCCAGCCCGTTTTGCCTAACACTAATATTCATACAACTCTAAAGGTAAGCCATCGGGATCTGGAAAAAAGGTAAAGCGTTTTCCGGTAAACTCATCGACACGAATGGCTTCGACCTTAACAGCGTTGCTTTGTAAATAACTGACCCAATGGTCGAGGTCGGTGACGGCAAACGCCAGATGGCGTAAGCCTTGTGCTTCAGGTTGGCTGGGTCTGGCGGGGGCCGCTGGAAAGCTAAATAACTCTAATTGGCTGCCATCTGGCAGCTGTAAATCCAGTTTCCATGAGCTGCGCGCAGCCCGATAATTTTCGGCCAATATTGTTAAACCCAATACTTCCGTATAAAAGGCTTTGCTGCGCGGATAATCACTGACAATCAGCGCCACATGGTGGATCGCATTTAATTTGGGTGGCTGCACTAGAGGATCTTCTTAATTTCGGTTACTAGGGTGCTATCTTTGCTGCTGTTTTGCAATGGCTTCAGTATGGCTTCGGCAGCACTGCGTTGCTCTGTTGCCAGATACAGTTGGCCCAAGCGAAACTGTGCCCATTCTCGAAATTCGGGCAAGCCTTCTGCTTCAAGAAAGCGTTCTAACGCGCGAATGCCTTGTTGCTCTGCGGTTTTACCGACAGCGGCAGCACGACCGAGTTGGTACAGCGACAATAAACGACTGCGGCTAGCTTCTTTATCGACAGCGGGCTGTGCACTGGCTTTGGCAAACTGTTCAATCGCTGCCTCATAATCACGGCTTTGCGCAAACTTTACCCCCTGCAAAAAATAGGGCTCAGGTCGAGTTTGTAACTCCGTTGCCTTAGCTAATAACGCCTGTGCAGCGGTAGGATCGTCAAGTTGCAGTAGCAATTCCAGTTCCAGTAATTGGCCTTGCAGCGGTGAGGTAAGTTGCAGTTGTTTGCTGAGTTGTAACGCTTGTTCTTTATCGCCGCCAGCAATGCTAGGGGCCTGTGCATAATATTTCGCTAAGGCTTGTAAATACTGTGCATTATCTGGTGCCAGTTCTACTGCCGTGGCAAAGGCTTTAGCACAGCGTTTTGCTGCACTGAGTGCACTGAACATACTGGCTTTTTGTGCGCTTTCGCAGTTAGCTTGGCCATACCAAAATTGATATTGTGCCTGCTCAGGGGCGTTTTTCAACGCTCGGGCTAACAGCTTTTCGGCGAGTTCAACGTTGCCCAGTGACAGCTCGGTGCGGCCGAGCGCAGCCAATAAGGCTGCGTCTTTTGTTTTGGCATTCACCAAGGGCGTTAACAGGCTTTTTGCTTCTTGATAGGCCTGTTTTTGCCACAGCGTTTGTACTTGTTGCTGCACATCTTGTTGCGCCGCAAGGGTAAAGCTGCCGCACAGCAGTGCGGCGGAAAAAAGGCGAAACATGCTATTCCTTAAAGTGTTCACTCTTGCATGCTAGGGTAAGATAACGCCCAGTTTACATAAAGCTCGGTGCCAGTTTTTAACGCTTTTTCATCAGCATAGAAAAACGGTGAATGATTCGCCGGTGCTTTAGCCGCGTCTTGGCCTTCGGGTGTGACGCCAAGAAAAACAAATAAGCCTGGTGTTTCTAAGGCGTAAAATGAGAAATCTTCGGCACCGGTCACTAGGGCGCTTTCTTCAACTTTTTCTATGCCTGCGACTTGTTGCAAAATTGGCAATGAGCGACGAGTCAGCGCCGGATCATTTAACGTGACAGGATAACCTTCGAGGATTTTAACATCGGCAGTGGCACCGGTTACGGCAGCACTGGCTTGCGCGGCTTGTGTTAATAAACCAAAAATTTGTTGGCGAATACCCATATCAAAGTTACGAATCGTGCCTTCTAAATACACTTCATCAGGAATAATATTATTGCGTACGCCGCCTTCAACGATACCAAAACTGACAACGGCTGGCGCGCGGGTAATATTAATTTGGCGACTGACAATGGTTTGCACATTATTGACGATTTGCGCTGCAGCCACGATCGGGTCAACCCCAGCCCAAGGCGCAGAGCCATGGGTTTGCTTACCTTTAACGGTGATTTGAAATTGATCTGAGGAGGCCATCAAAGGCCCTTGCCGATATTTCACAACACCGACATTGGCGGCAGACCAAACATGAATGCCGAAGATGGCTTCGGGTTTGCTTTTAGCAAACAAGCCTTCTTTTAGCATCAGTTCGGCACCGCCTTCTTCACCTGCCGGTGCGCCTTCCTCTGCCGGTTGGAAGATAAACATCACTTTACCGGTGAGCTGCGCTTTGTTTTTTGAGAGATATTCGGCCGCGCCCATTAGCATTGCCACATGTAAATCGTGGCCACAGGCATGCATTACGCCCACTTCTTTACCGCGATATTCGCCTTTGGCTTCTGAGCGAAACGGTAAGTCGGTTTGTTCGACAACCGGCAAACCATCCATATCAGCGCGTAATGCCAGTAAGGGGCCGGGCTTACCACTGTCTAAAATCGCCACCACTCCGGTATGCGCAATATCGGTTTGCACGGTCATACCGAGTTTTTTTAGTGTGCGGCAACCAATTTCGAGGTGCGAAATTCGCGGTTGCTTAATTCAGGGTGCTGGTGCAGATCCCGGCGCCATTCAATCACTTTCTTTTCTAGCTCAGGGCTAATGCGTTGGGTGTCAGCGAAAAGTGGCATGGCCATAAAGGCGAATTGGCTGGCTAGCAGGGCTGCCACAAGAGGGCGTAAGATCATGATGAGGCTCCAAGAAGAGTTAGTGTTATCTACTATGCGCAAATTGGTTTAATAAATCCAGTGTCGTCGCAATATCTGCTGCTGATACATCTAAATGACACACCCAGCGCAAGCGCGTTAGCTGACCACTGGCATTGGCGTAATTGCTGCTGGTGAGTTTAACGTTATGCTTAGCCAGAAAATCGAGTAGATCTTTCGCCACATTGGGAGTGAGGTCGGTAAACACAATATTGGTTTGCGGCAAATCTAACTGCAAATGCCCAGCAAAACAGCCTTGAGAACTTAATGCTTGTAACCCTTTCGCAAGTGTATCAGCATTATGATGATCCTCTGCCAAACGTTCAATATTGTGTTGCAATGCATATAATCCCGCGGCGGTAAGTATACCGGTTTGCCGCATGCCGCCGCCGAGCATTTTGCGCACGCGCCGCGCGCGCTGGATCAATGTATGTGAGCCCAGTAATAATGAACCAACTGGAGCACCTAAGCCTTTCGATAAACAGATCGACACTGAGTCGTAGCCTTCGCATAAGCGTCGTGCCATTTGTTGTGGCGTCAGCTGATGTTGAGGTGCCAGTGCCACCGCGGCATTAAATAAACGCGCACCGTCGATATGGCATTGCAGGTATTTTTCTTTCGCCAGCGCAGCAACATGTTGCATATAACTTAGCGGCAATACCTTACCGCCGATGGTATTTTCAATTACGATCAAGCGCGTACGGGCAAAGTGTGGATCGTCTGGTTTGATAGCATCGCTGATATCTTGTAGCGCTAGGCTACCATCCGCTTGCAGCGCAATCGGTTGCGGTTGGATTGAACCGAGCACCGCCATACCGCCGGCTTCCCATTTATAGGTATGCCATTGTTGACCTACGATGGCTTCATCGCCGCGCTGGCAATGGCTCATCATGGCAATCAGGTTGGTTTGCGTGCCACTTGGTGCAAACAACGCATCTTCAAACCCCAGCATATCTGCTGCGTAGCGTTGCAGTGCTATAGTAGTCGGGTCATCATTAAATACATCATCACCCAACGCGGCGTTGAGCATCGCTTGTTTCATGGCGACAGAAGGTTGGGTTACCGTATCACTGCGAAAATCTGGCATCTGGTCTCATCTCTGCGGCTAACATCTGGCGTTCAGGCTAGATTGCTGGCAGGCTAAAAGCAAGTTGCTTGCGTTTGCTAGACGAGGTCTAGCGACAGAGTATGGAGGAAGAGCATGGCTGATTATTTTTTTGAACCACAGCAGGGGCATGGTTTGGCACATGACCCGTTTAACAGCATTATTGCGCCACGGCCCATTGGTTGGATTTCTAGCATTAGCAATGCTGGGCAGGTTAATCTGGCACCTTACAGTTTTTTTAATTTGTTTAACTATAAGCCACCTATTATTGGCTTTGCCAGCACCGGTTGGAAAGACTCAGTACAAAATATTGCCGAGCAAGGTGAGTTTTGTTGGAACTTGGTGAATCGGCCTTTGGTTGAAGCGATGAATCAAACCAGTGCCAGTGTTGCTGCCGACGTGAACGAGTTTGCCTTGGCCGGCTTAACGATGGCTGCGTCTAAATTAATTAAACCGCCGCAGGTAGCCGAAAGCCCTGTGCGATTTGAATGCAAGCTAAGCCAATTAATCCCATTACAGATAGCCAATGGCGAGCAGGTACCCACTTGGTTGGTGCTTGGAGAGGTAGTCGGGGTGCATATTGCGTCATCGTTATTAATTGATGGGGTGTATGACACCTTGGCTGCAGATCCGGTATTGCGGGCGGGTGGCCCTGGTGATTATTACACGTTAAATGCCGCGAATAAATTTAGCTTATTGCGACCAAAAATTTAAGGATAAACCGATGCAACGGCAACTCTGCACATTCTTGTTAGGCTTAACCACGGCGGCCATGCTGCAAGCTGAAACGCTAACACCTGAAGCCGTCCCGCTCGATTTGGCGCAAGTGGTGCCCGCGGCGCTGCAGCAGTTTGATACGCCGGGGATGGCTGTGGTAATCATTAAAGATGGCCAATTGGTGCATCAGGCGGGTTATGGTGAACGTGATATAAGTGCCCAAGCGCCAGTGACCGCGGAGACATACTTTCGCTTGGCCTCTGCGAGCAAAGCGTTTACCGCTGCCAGTGTGGCGTTCTTAGTGGATGCCGGGAAGTTAAATTGGGACGACAAAGTGGTACAGCATCTACCGCAATTTCGATTGCAAGATGCTTGGGTCACTGCCGAGTTTACGATACGTGATTTACTGAGTCAGCGCAGTGGCTTAGCCAGTGGCGCAGGCGACAGTATGATTTGGCCTGAACCCAGTGGTTTTAGTCGTGATGAAGTGATCAACAATTTACGCTACTTAACACCGTTAAGCAGTTTTCGTAGCCAATATGCTTATAGTAATGTGCTGTATATCACTGCCGCCGAATTAGTGGCCAAAGTGAGTGGCCAGCCTTGGCAGGATTTTGTTGCCGAGCAAATTTTTCAGCCGCTGGAGATGCAGTGTTATGCCGGTGACGTGCCTGATAGCGCCTTAGCCGAAGCGGCGCTACCGTATGAGTTTCGTGCCGAAGCGGGTTTTTTGCCGATCCCACGAAATGCGATTGACGGTAAAATGTTGATGGCCGCAGCTGCAGGTGGTGTGGTGTGTCGCGCCTCCGACATGGCGAAATGGTTAAGTTTTTTATTGGCTCAAGCCGATGCCCGTACCGCAAAAGCGGGGCCGGTCAGTCGTCAGCAGTTACAACAAATGTGGACTGCACAAACGCTGATGCCCGTCAGTTCACTCGATTTGGAATTAGATTTCACCCATTTTAGTGCCTACGGTATGGGCTGGCGCATGGCTGATATGCACGGTTACAAAGTGATTCATCATACCGGTACTTTATCGGGTTTTCAGGCGCATGTGTTGTTAGTGCCAGAGCAGCAATTGGGGGTTGTGGTATTAAATAATGGCTCAAACAGTGGTGCACGCCAGTCGGTGGTGCAAACGGTGTTAAAGCATTATCTAGCGCCTGAACTGCAACGTGATTGGGTCAGTTATTATGCCGATCAACGACAAGCCTTGGCACAGCGCGCAGCGCCGCCGCAACCGGTGGGTACGGGTGAGGTGTTGTTGGCATTACAAGATTATGCAGGCAACTATGCGGACCAATGGTTTGGTGGTATTGAAATCAGCCAAACGGATAGCGGTTTACGTTTTCAGTCAGCGAAAATGATTAATTTACAAGGCAGTTTGCAGCCGTTTGCCGATCATAGCTTTATCGTGCAGTGGGATGATGCCAATGTCGCGCGCAATGCGTTAATCCACTTTGAGCTTAATAATCTGCGGCAAGTCACCGGCTTTAAATTAGAGCCTTATGCGGCAGAGCCTGGCGAGCGCCACGAATATCGGGATATGCAATTTTACAAACAGTAAGGGCGAAACAAAAAAGGCAGCCAAAGCTGCCTTTTTCATGAGCGGGTATGACTTAGTAGAAGTTCATACGGAAGTCGATACCAAATACCCGTGGTTCGTTAACAAAACCAGTCAGGTTACTGAAGTCAATGGCACCTTTCAGGTTGTCCTGATCAGTGATATTGCGGCCAAACACACCGACTTCATAACTGTTTTTGTAGTTAACGTAGGCCACGCGTAAGCCAGCTTCATTATTGTTTTTGCTGTTGAATTCTGCTGATTCATACAAGAACAAATTGGTGTCGCCTTGCACTTGGTAATCGGCATACACATAGATTTCACCGCTTTCTAACGGATAATCGTAGCGTGCATTCAAGGTTAAAATGGTTTCTGGAGCTTGTGGGAAGGGGTTGCCGTTAATTAACGCTAAACCATTTACCACCGGATCTAACACCGTACACTGCCCAGAGCCACAAGGTGCAATAGTCAGATTGTCGTCTTTTAGCTCGGTTTTGTTATAGCTAAAACCACCACCTAACATCAGGTTTTTTAATACCCGATAGTCAAAATCTACTTCAAAGCCGTAGCCTGTGCCTTTGTCAGCATTGATTAGCTGGTTACCTTGGGTTTCACCACCAATAGCTGATAATTGAATATCATCAATGACGTAATAAAACAGCGCAGCATTTAAGCGTAAGGTGTTGTCGAGTAAATCAGACTTAGTACCCACTTCAAATGAGGTAATGGTTTCAGCACCGGCGACTGACGGCGGCGCTTCAAATGCCACATCACGACCTTGGATAGTTTGCGCACGGAAACCTTCGGCGGCGCGGGTAAATAAGCTAGTCGTATCGGTTAAGCGATAGTTAGCGCTTAATTCCCAGCCTAATTGATCGTCTTTCACTTTGATCGGGTCATATTGTTGCTCAGACGCGAAACCAATCACTACCGCAAAACCATCAACGTTTTGTTGGCCAACCGAGAAGGTTTTTTCATCATCGGTATAACGTAAGCCACCCGTTACGGTTAGCTTTTCGGTAAGTTGATAAGTTGCTTGACCAAATAACGCCCAGCTAGTATTGCCGTGAAATACTTCGGTAGCACCAAAGAAACCATCAACGGTATTCACCGCAAAAGATGAGTCAAAATAGTAAGTACCGACCTGCCAGCTCAGCGCATTACTGGTATCACTGGCTAAACGGAATTCTTGGGTAAATTGACGCAGACCATTCAGTTGATCTTCAGTAACGGCATCGGCTACTGCAGCATCACCCGCTTCATTCACATTACCACCGTCGATGTCACCAATACCACCGCCACTGGCTTTTTCTAATGCGGTGATAGAGGTAAGGGTCATTTCTTCTAATTTCACGTCAACTTTCAGCGAGGTACCCCAAGCATCATAGTTTTGACGGTTATTACCCGGGCCATCATAAGCGACAACATCACGATCGTAATTGTTGTTGAGCTCGTTGCTGCCTTTCGTCAGGATATTTTTGCGGAACATGGTTGATGTGCCGTCGTAGTTACGATTATGCACATTTAGCAAGGCATCAAATGCATCTGATTCAAATAAGAATTGTAGACGTGCCGCGCGTTCATCATAGCCGCCCATTACATCATTTTGCCCAGTAAAGCTGTTGTCGATCCAGTTACTGCGATGTTGTGATAACAATGACAAACGCGCCGAAAGTGAATCGGTTAGACCGCCACCGACAGCGCCTTCAAAGTGTGCGCTGCCTAAGGTTGCCGCCGTCGTTTTTACATAAGCATCGAATTCTTGGCGTGGCTTAACGGTATCAAATTTAATAATACCGGCGGTGGTGTTACGACCAAACAGCGTGCCTTGCGGACCACGGATCACTTCAACTTGTTCGACGTCGAACAACGGGAAGCTTTTTAAGATCACGTTTTCCATAACAACATCATCCATGACGATAGATACAGGTTGTGATGCAGCGAGATCGAAATCGGTGTTACCTAAACCACGAATATAAAAACGTGGTGCGGCACGGCCGTTTGAACTTTCGGCATAAAGGCCGGGCACTTTAATCGCTAAAGCGGTAATGTCATCACCCGATGAGAAAATACTGTCGAACTTTTCACCAGACAGAGTGGCCACAGAGATTGGCACTTCTTGAATGCTTTGGCTGCGACGCTGTGCGGTAATAGTGATGGTTTCCAGTTGTTTTTCTTCAGTTTCTAAGTTTTTGTCACTTTCCTGCGCCAGCAGAGCAGGAGAAAAACCCAGTGTTGCACCGAACAGTGCTGCGTGCATCGCAGCGACTAGGGCAGATTTGCTGAATGGGGTCATTAACATTGCACCTTTTTAAGTTGTGAGCGAATCGTCATTATATGAGTGTATGTGCCTATAACGATGCCGTGCTGGAGTGACCACAGTGGCATGGTTAAAAGCGGCGTTAAATATACCAGCTTATCGTGTTTTTTGCTGCAGTTAGCCGAATTTTTCAACAAGAACACTAGTAAAGTGATCGCCGGTGTTGTAATAACGTAAACAGCGTAAATGATTAAAGGATAAGACGATGCGTTTTTTAACGGCTTTGTGGTTCCTTGTGCTTTTTAGTGTTAGCCCGGGGTTATTTGCACATACTACCGGTTGGCAACCTGCACAGCATTTACGTGCTGAGTTAGTTAGTGAATACCAAACGATAAAGCCTGGGCAAACACTGCAACTCGCCTTGCATTTTATCCCTGACGAACACTGGCACACCTACTGGATTAACCCAGGTGACTCAGGCTTACCCACCAGTATAGATTGGCAGCTACCCGCAGGCGTGACGGCTGGCCCCATTCAATGGCCCACACCTCAGCAATTCTCTATTCCCCCTTTAATGAATTACGGTTTCGGCGGCCCCACCGTGTTGCTGAGCGAATTAACCGTACCGGCAGATTACGACGCTACTGAGCTAAATATTGCGGCAAATGTTGATTGGCTGGTTTGTGAAGAGATTTGTATTCCCACCTCAGCCAGTTTTGAACTGACCTTGGCGGTGGCTGCACAAGCTATCGTGTCAGAAACCGCCGTTGACCTGATCAACTTAGGTAAAGTGAGTCAGCCCAATGTACTTGCGGTCAGCGGTCAATATGATATTGCCGGAGGCAGCTTGTCAGCCGCGATCAGTGGCTTGCCTGATATCGATTTTCAACATTTCTTCGTGCGCGCCACTGAAGTTGTCGATCACGCCGCGCCGCAGCAATTATTAGTCAGTGAAGGGGAGTGGATTTTACGCCAGCCGCTGAACACTTACTTTACCGGTGCGCCAGAGCAATTTGAAGTGGTGTTAGTGAGCGCTTCCGGGCAGGGGTACAGTGTGCAATTGCAAGTGGCCAGTGATGGTGCTGCAAGTAGCAGCCCTGCCACGAAAACAGTGCCAACGCTGTGGTTGGTGTTATTAATGGCCGCAGCAGGCGGTTTTATTTTGAATCTCATGCCGTGCGTGTTCCCGGTATTATCGTTAAAAGCCTTGAGTATTGCGGGTAATACCGGATCGCAGCAACAACAGCGCTCAGATGCCCTGTTTTACAGTTTGGGGGTAGTGCTCAGTTTCGTCGCTTTAGCATTAGTGCTATTAGCCCTGCGCAGTGCCGGCAGTGCGGTTGGTTGGGGCTTTCAATTACAAAGCCCTTGGCTCGTGGCGGCACTGGCCTATCTGTTATTTGCCTTGGGCTTAAGTTTGTCGGGTTTGGTGCAGTTTGGCTTGGGCTTGATGAATACCGGCAGCGGCTTAACCCAGCAAAAAGGCGGTAAAGGCTCGTTTTTTACCGGCGTTCTGGCAGTGATTGTCGCTAGCCCTTGTACCGCACCCTTTATGGGCGGCGCGTTAGGTTATGCCGTGACGCAACCTCCGTTGTTAGCCTTGTTGGTTTTCGTAGCCTTGGGCTTAGGCATGGCGCTGCCATTCTTACTACTTGCTTATATTCCAAGCTTGGCAAAAGCCTTACCTAGGCCTGGCGCCTGGATGGAGACCTTAAAGCAATTATTGGCCTATCCACTGTATTTAAGCGCTGTTTGGCTGGCTTGGGTCTTTGGCCGACAAGTTGGTATTGATGCCTTGGCCATTTTGCTGTGTGGTGCGGTGGCCATTGCCGCAGCCTGTTGGTTATGGGGTCGCTGGCAAATGCGTCGGCAGGGTCTGGCAGAGCCAATATTTGCTTTATTTTTGGTGGTGTTAGCTTTTTATGTGGTGAGTTTGCCTGCACCTAATACCTCAACCAATACCGCTGATGCAGCACAGCAACATTGGTCAGCATGGAGCCCGCAACATTTAGCTGAACTTAAAGCCGCCAATAAACCGGTACTGGTTAATATGACAGCCGATTGGTGTATTACCTGCTTAGTCAATGAACAGGTGGCACTGAATACCGAGAGCAGTAAAGCCGCCTTAGCCTTATATGATGTGACCTATTTGAAAGGCGACTGGACGCTCAAAGATGCCGATATCACGGCCTATTTGCATCAATATCAACGCGAGGGCGTGCCTTTATATGTGTTGTATTGGCCGGGGCAACCAGCTGAAGTGTTACCACAGATTTTAACGCCTGATACGCTCAGGCAAACCTTAGAGCGGCTAAGTCGTTAAACATACCGCTTCATTTATTTGATAATTTACAGGAGTTAACCCTATGAAAAAAATGACATTACTTGCAGCAGCCGCTGCTACGTTGTTTGCGGCTAACCTGTTTGCAGCACCGCAAGTAGGTGCTCCCGCACCTAACTTTACGGTAAAAGACTCAACCGGTAAGGTACACAGCCTAAAAGATTTTGCTGGCAAAGAGGTGGTATTAGAGTGGACCAATCATGATTGTCCGTTTGTAGTAAAACACTACAACGGCAATATGCAGCAGTTGCAAAAAACCTATACCGAGCAAGACGTAGTGTGGCTCAGTGTGATTTCCTCTAAGCCCGGCAGTCAAGGCCACATTGATGGCGCAAAATCAGCTGAACTGACCACAAGCCGTGGTGCCGCGCCAACAGCGGTGTTATTTGATGAAAGTGGTGTGATGGGTAAAGCCTATGATGCGCGCACCACACCACATATGTATGTAATTGATAAAGCCGGTGTGCTGCAGTATATGGGTGGCATTGATAGCATCCCGTCTGCCAAAGTAGATGATATTGCTAGAGCTACACCGTATTTCGCTAATGCTGCAACCGCAGTATTAGCCGGTCAAACGCCGGATCCTGCGGTGACTAAGCCTTATGGTTGCAGCGTTAAATACTAAGAGGTGAGTATGCTGCCGGTTTCAAGCAGCCGGCAGCTCACTGAGCGCCACTGCAGCAAAATAAATCGCCGTTTTGCTCTCGTGTGACGAATAATAACTGATTAACAGCTTGTCATCTTGTAATACCATCCCTGCGTAACTGCAATCACCACCTGAAGGTAATGTTAGCCATTCTGTTAGCTCACCACTCAGTAAGTTGATACCACAGAGACCGGTACGCACCCTATCATCATATAATCTGACACACGCCACTACGCGCTGATCGGGCAGTTTCAGCCAAGTTGGACCACCAATGCGGGCGCTTAATGTTGTCCACTGCCAATCGGAATAAGGTGCTGAGCTGCGGCCTAACAATCCCGGCTCAGGATCGCGACGTAATAAACATATTACATCGTTTGCCTCTAAAAAAAGGAGATGGTTTTCATTGGCATAGCTGCCCTGATAAATATCCTGTAAGGGTGTAAATTTCAGGGTGGCATCAGCAGAGTATAGCCTGGAAAGGGTTGGTCTTTTAACGTGATAGGCAAGCGCGTAGGCGGTATCTTGCTGCCAGCTGATGCGCCAGAGCCAATAGTTTATATCGCCGATGGGCTGCGGAGCAGACCAATTGATACCGTCAGACGATGCACAAATAAATGATTGATGACTGCCGGCACTTTTATCATGTAATGCGGCTACACCATTGATTAACAGCCGGCCATCAGGGTGTAGGCTAAATTTAGGATCGCGCAAATCGGCCTGCGGATCAACGATGCAGGCCACAGCTTGCCAGCTGGCGCCTTGATCTTGTGAGCGTAATAAACGGCACATGCCATCGCCAGAAACATGGTCAGCCGCTTCGCGAAACACACACCACAGCGCACCCTGCCAAGCAATTAAGTCGGTAAAGGCATTGTGCTCACCTTGTTGCCAAATACAGCGACTGTGCATGGTGACTCCGTATTAATCTGTTTGTAAGGCCGTGATCGGATCCAACTCTGAGGCTTTAATGGCAGGATAAACCCCAAAAGCGACACCGATTAGGGCACAGATACTAAAGCTTAGCACGATGGCCGGGATTGACCAGGACACGGCCCAACCAGAATAAAAAGCAATTAATTCAGAGAGAATAATACCAAACAGAATACCGGCGATGCCGCCAACAATAGCAATGGTGAAGCTTTCGGCAACAAACTGCAGTTTAATATCGCGTTTTGTGGCGCCAATGGCTCGCAGCAAACCAATTTCTTTGGTGCGTTCTAACACCGTGGCCAGCATGATATTCATAATACCTATACCGCCCACCAGCAGCGAGATACCCGCCACACAGGACATCACAATATTAAATATTTTTTGTGTTTGCTCCTGCTGTGCTAATAACGCCGCGGGTACGATTAAGCGAAAATCATCAATATCATTATGACGTTGCTGCAATAAATAGTTTAGGGCGCGGGCTGCGACGGCGCTATTGGCGCCTTCGGTTAACTGTAAACGAAACGAGCTGAGTTCGGCATCCAGAGGAATACTGCGAAAGCGGCTGCGGGCGGTTTGTAGCGGCATAAACAGTTGGTTTTGTTCACCACCCAGCTTAATACCCTGAAATTCGTTTTGGCTATTATAGGGCTCGGCTAACACGCCGATAACCTCTAACCAGACATGATTGACTTTAACATAACGGCCAAGTGCATCGCCTTCAGGAAACAAATTAGCGGCCATTTGTGAGCCGAGCACGGCCACTTGTGCGGCATACAGGTCTTCTTGCTCGGTAAAGTTACGGCCGCTAGCAAATGGCAAGCTACTAAGTGCCATATAACTGGGTAATACACCCACGGCTAAACCTTCGCTTTTACCGCTGTGGCTGATAATGGCATAGGTTTCGAGCTGGCGCTCGGCGCTAAAGCCGGTGATGTTAGGTAGCGTTGTCACGGCCGCTTGCAGATCGCTTTGGCTCAGCCCTAAAGAATGTTTGCGATGCTCTAATAAGGTTTTTTCGTCAAAGGTTTTGCTTTCAACAATAATGTTGCGCAGCCCCATGGTTTCAATGGTTTTTAAGGCTTCGCGTTCGGCGCCTTCACCAATATTGAGCATCGCAATTACCGCACCTACACCAAATATCATACCGAGTAAGGTTAGAAAGGTACGAAGCTTATGTTGTGCCAACTCGGCCAAAGTATCTTTTAGCATGGCGCTATGTTTCATGTTAATTCTCCGGTGGCAATAAGCTGATACGATCGCCGGCGCTTAGGCCTTCGATAATTTCGGCGTGTGTTAGGCTTTTAGCACCTAAGCTTACGGCTTGTCGTTGTAAACTGCCGCCGCGTTGTTGCCACACATATTGGCCTTTTTCATCGCTGAAAATCGCTTGCAAGGGTAGCGCTAATACCTCCGGCAAGGTGTTAGCGAAAATCTCAGCGCGTACTTTTGCTCCCGGTAAAAAGAAATCTTGTTGGGCGCTTGGTGCCACGATAACTTCAATATAGCGGCGCGGATCGCGACGTTCGCGCGATTGCGCCACTTGACCCACGCTTTGGATGCGGCCTTCAAGTACTTGCTCTGGGCGAGCGGTTAAACGAAAAAACACCGGTTGATCGACCGCTAAGCCAACCGACTCTTGTTCAATAATCAGCAATTTGACATGTTGTAAGCTTAAGTCTGGAATACTGCCCAGCTTTTCACCGGGAAACACCATCCGACCCACCTCGGGTTTTTCACCGCGCCAATTGCTGTCATACAGCAAAATACCTTTGTGTTGAGCGCGGATTTCGAGTGCAGCTAAGCCCGTTTCAGCCTGGGTCAGTAAGCTTTGTTGCTGCCCTTTTTGCAGTTGCAGCAAGTCGAGTTCGCCTTGCGAGCGGTTGGCAAAACTTTGTTGTTGCCAATCTAAGTAAGACTGCTTTTCACCTAAAAACTCTTTATTTTGCATCGAGTCTAAGATTTCTAGGCGTGAGCGTATTTGGATATCATCAATACTAAAACGGTCGGCAAAAGCAAATTCTTGCTGCACAAGGCGCTGATCTAAGCCAATAGTGGACAGTTCCGCTTGTTGCTGAGTGCCTTTAAAGTCTTGATCGGCCAGCACGCCAGATAAAGCATTACTGGCATCACGCCGGCTGCGTTCTAACTGTGTCGCATCAAAACGGATCACCAAATCTCCGGGTGAAACACTGCTGTATTCTGGGGTGATCTCGGCAATAAAACGGGGGCCGCGGGTACTTTGAGGCGCATTAATGCTAATGGCGTTAACGGCAAATAACTCCCCTTCAGCTTGAATGCGGTGTTCAAGCGTGCTCGATTGCAGTGTTAATAAGGCTGCGTTCTCATCGGTTTCACTACAACCACTGAGCAGCAGCAAACTTCCGGCTAACATAACGGCAAAGCGCATTATTCACCTCCTGCCGCTAAACGAATTTGTAAGCGCGCACTCATACCTGGGCGCATAATAGCCAAATCTGTTTCATCGAGTTTGATACTGGCATCAACGACTCGGCTAAGATTTTCGGCTGTTTTGTTGCGCACCGCAGTACCTAAATCGGTAAGCACACCACTAAAGTTGCGCTCGGGATAGGCATCCAAGGTAATTTGCACCGTAAGGCCGCTACGAAGGTACTTTAAATCAACTTCATCAATTTCTGTTTTGATATACAAACTTTCTAATTGGCTCACTTCGGCAATGGGTTGGCCAAACTGAACGGTATCGCCAACCGATGACTTTTCACCGTTATAATTGGGTACATATACCATAATGCCGGCAAAAGGCGCGCTAATTTTTAACGAGGCAACTTCCCGTTTTAGTTGTTCCACTTCGGCGCTTAAGCGGGCGATTTTCGAGGAAATAATTTGTTGCTCGGCATCGCGTTGTTGTTGATGAAAATCTAAACGACTTTGCGCTAATTGATACTGACTTTTCGCAATAGTGAAGTCGATCTGCGATTTTCGGCGATCATTTGCAGAGCGCGAGTTATCCACTATCTCGGCCTTACGCTGTTCACGATCATGGTCGTTTTTGCGTTCGGCTAATTGCAGTTTTAATTCCTCAAAACGTTGTTCATCAGCGGTTAAACGGTTGGCTAATTCTTGCTCTGCACTGCGCAGTTCAATATTTTTATTACGCAGCTCGTCTTGTACGCTTTGGCTATCAAAGCCAATTACCGGCATGCCTTGTTGCAACAAACTGCCTTCTGGCGCCATTTCTTTAATATTGTATTGCCATAAGCGGCCGACACTGGGAGGGGTGATGGTAAAAAAAGTGGCTGCGGCTAACTGACCCGTTGCTCGTACCGTTTGGCGTTGTTGCTCATTATTGCTCGTTTCTGGTGCGGGTGTGCAGCTAATTAAGCTGAAACAAACCAGGCTAGAGAGTAGCAGTCGAAATGGCATGTTAGCGTACCTCTAATAGCAAGCCCATGCCCAGCAACGGCTGAGATATGGGTAGGTTGCTCGCGCTAAATTGCGCTCGATAATACAAGGCATTGCCCCAGGCTTGACGCTTTTCGCCTTGACCGGCCAGTTGTTGCAGTGTTACGGGGAATTGCAACTCAGGGGAAATATCAAAACGAGCGCTAATGTGTTTAGCTTGCTGCAAACGCGCTACATCCACTTCATGTACCCAGGCTTCAACATAAAGGCCATTTAATTCGGTCACTTCAGCAATCGACCATCCGGGCTGTGCGGTAACACCGCCAAATAATTTGGTGCGATACCAAGGATGTAAGCCATAACTGATGGCGCCGTCCCGTTCAGCGTACACGCTCATTTTGGTCAGGTTTAACTCTGCTTCAGCGAGCTCTGCCGCTGTTTTATCAATTTGCAGTTGCTGTTTGAATAACGTGGTTTGTTGTTCTTGCTTGGCAGTAACGAGGGTTTCCCGGGCTTTTTGCAATTCGGTAGTAGCACGTTGCTGTAATAGCTGGTTATTTTCATAGTCGTACAAACTGAGGTTGGTTTTAGGCACCGCTGCGTCAATGTTGGCTTTCTCTAATAATAATTCGCGGCGCTGCAGTTCATACTCTGCTTCCATCACCTTTAAGGCTTGTTGGCTTTCGAGTTGTTTTAATTGCTCTTGAGTGCTGACTAATTGGTTTTTGAGCCGTTCAATGTTGGCTTGAATGGATCCGGCATCAAATACTGCCACCAAGTCGCCGGCTTTAACCGCTTCTGCTTCGGGTTTTAGCCATTGCACTTGAATACGCCAAGTGTCGCTCATTGGCGCGACAATGGTTTGCCGATATTCAGACACTAAACTGCCGGTAAGCAACAGCGGTAATTCACTTTGTACTTGCTGGCTCAGAGTGGTGGCCAGGATCAAACTTAAACCGAACATTGGCTGTCCTCAAGTATTTGGCCGTCACGCATTCTAATAACCCGCTGGGCATAAGCGGCAATGTCATCTTCATGCGTTACCATCACGACGGTATTGCCTTGCTGGTGAAGACTGGTGAGTAATTGCATGATTTCTACTGAGGTTTTACTGTCTAGGTTGCCGGTAGGTTCATCGGCAAAAATCACTTTGGGGTTGTTGATCAGTGCACGCGCAATCGCGACCCGCTGGCGCTGGCCACCTGACATTTCTGCTGGCTTATGATGCATGCGATGGCCTAACCCAACTTGTTCTAATAACGCTTCTGCACGTTGTAGCGCTTCAATGGCGGGGGTGTCGGTATAGCGTAAGGGCAGCGCCACGTTTTCGGCGGCACTTAGCCGGGGGAGCAAATGAAATGATTGGAAAATAAAACCAATATGCTGATTGCGCATGGCCGAGAGTTGTTCATCATTCAGCGCACTAACATCAGCACCGGCCAGCTGGTATTGACCACTGCTCGGGGTGTCGAGACAACCCAGAATATTCATCAGTGTTGATTTGCCTGAACCCGAACTGCCCATAATGGCCACAAATTCATTTTCGGCGATGGTTAAACTGACCTCTCGTAGCGCTGCAACCTGAGTATCACCGCTACCAAAAATTTTACTTAACGCTTGAGCGCTTATCATGGAGCAACCTTACAACAAAATCATTATGGCAGTTTGGCATAAGGTGCAGTGCAAGAACCAGTTTAGTAGGTAGCTATAGTGTAACTAAATGTAAACTTGGCTTTAATAACCCCTGCGCTCAGTGTCGCTTGGGCAGGGGGCTTAGGGCTTGTTGATGTTTGATGGTTGTTTTTGCAGCTGAATGGCTGGTATTTATACAAGGCAGAGCTTGTGCCGTGTAGTTATTCTACATAAACAAGCGACCCGTTTGTATGGAACAAACGGGAACAGCTTGCTGGCCGCAGGCGAAATATAGGATATATTTCGTATAACGTAGTAGAAATGCCAGCCACACGCTGCCCGAACAAAATCTAAACAGCAAACGTCAACAAGCCCTAGGCTTATACCGGCAATAAATCTAAAACTTGCTCAATACTGTTCAGGCTTTGGCGCTGCATAATAAAACGGCGGCCAAGCTCGATAGCCTGTTTTTCGATGCTGGCGCGCTGTTGCTCACTGCTGACTTTATCTAAGTCGGCCACATGCGCTAACCCTACGGTACGCCGGATCAGCTCACAGCCAGCATAGCCAATGGCATCAGCAAAAACCTGCTGCAAAAATTGTTTTTGATATAAGCTGTTACGCAGCATCGGATCTTGGCTGTCTTGGCTCATTAACTGGCTAAATTGTTCAGCGAATACTTGCCACAGTGTTAGGCATTGTTGGCGCACATAGGTTTGGTGTTCAGTGACCGCCTCGGTATCTGCCAGTAACCCAGCGCAACCAAGATAGTTCAAACAAAAGTTAGCCAGTAACGAGCCAACATCAAAGCCGATAGGGCCATAAAAGCCAAATTCGGCGTCGATCACCTTGCAGTTTTCAGCATTGACAAAAATACTGCCGCTGTGCAAATCGCCGTGTAACAAGGCTTGTGGCTTAGATAAAAAGTCGGCTTTTAGTGCGGCGACTTCCGCTTGTAGCGCTTCGTCTTGCCATAGTTCGCGTGCGGTGCTGATAATCAAATCATGGATGTTATTGCGCTCGTGATTGCAGTAGGGATCGGTAAAAAATAAATCTTCGGTAATTTGGCAAAGATCGGGGTTAATAAACTGCGCCACGGCAGCTTTTTTTGCGGGCCCCGTCAGCACAAAATCACTGGTATAAAATAAGGTGTGCGCTAAGTAATGGCCAATTTGCGTTGCAACATGCTCATACTGTTTGCCTTTAATCAGTGCCGTGCGCAAGATGGTATATTGCTTTAAATCTTCCATCAAAATGGCCGACAGCTCAGCATCAAAATGGCGGATTTCAACGGTATGCTCAGGGCAAAAACGCGCATGTACGCGCAATACTTCCGCTTCAATACGGGCGCGGTCGGTGCTTAAAGGCCAACTTTCGCCCACACAGCGAGCATAGGGCAGGGCTTGCTTTACAATCAGCGAAGTCCCTTTATCATTCGACACACGAAACACTAAATTGAGATTGCCGTCACCAAACTCTTCGGCAGACAGCTTACTGTGATCGCCAAAGAGTTCACTGTGCTTGTCGGCAAAACGCATGGCGTCGTCGTTATTGAAAATGCGGTAATAAGTCATCGGGTTACCTATTTACTTGAGAAGAAAAACGCGTGGCAGCATAATCGCAAACCTTATAGACGTCTGCAACGCCAAATAGGAATAAGCTATGAAAAACTTGTCTGCACTTAGTCTGAAAACGCATCAGGGAGAGCTATACGTTTTAGATCAAACCTTATTACCCCATCAACAGCAATGGCTGCATTGCACAACGGTAACGCAGATGGTGACGTTGATCCAGCGTTTACAATTACGCGGCGCACCGGCTATCGGCATTGGTGCCAGTTTATTATTAGCCTATCGTGCTACTCAGGGCGATAGCCAAGCACAACTGCAAAAAGACGCCGAAATATTACGGGCCGCACGGCCAACGGCGGTTAATTTAATGAATAACTTAGATAGCATGCTTGAGGCTATTCAGCAGACGGATTTTGTCAGTGCCACGGTCGCGTGCGCCGAAGCATTATTTGCGGAAGATGTGGCGTTGTGTCAACTGATGGCAGAGTACGGTGCGGCCTTAGTGCAACCGAATGAACAGTTATTAACCCACTGTAATACCGGTGGTTTAGCTACCGCAGGCGTGGGTACGGCGCTAGGTGTGATTAATTTAGCGCATCAACAAGGCAAAAATATTCGGCTGTGGGTAGATGAAACGCGGCCACTATTACAAGGTGGTCGTTTAACCGCGTGGGAGTGCCAGCAATTGGGTATTCCGTATCAGCTAATTTGCGACAATATGGCCGCGATGTTAATGGCGCGCGGTCAGGTCGATCGCATTTTTGTGGGGTCAGATCGTATCGCGGCCAATGGTGACTTTGCCAATAAAGTAGGTACTTACAGCCTTGCGGTAGCGGTATTAGCGCACTATCATCAGGTCCCCTTCTATGTAGTGGCACCGCATACCACCGTCGATTTAGCCTGTGCCGATGGCAGTGTCATCCCTATTGAACAACGAAATGCCGATGAGGTACGCGGGGTCAGTGGCGCCTTTGGTCAAACCTTGTGGGCACCCGAGGAAGCACCGGTGTTTAACCCCGCGTTTGATGTCACGCCAGCCAGTTTAGTCACCGGTTGGGTGCTGGATACCGGAATTTACAGCCAGCAAGATATTTCCGCAGGGGTATTGCAGCAACTATTTGGCTAAGGCCTTTAGCGACTCAGCAACTAGCAATGATAACGAGAGCAAAAATGCCGGTTATCCGCCCGAGGTTAAGGGTGGCAACACCGGTATTTTTTACAGAATGCTTAGCGAGATATGCTTTGAGATCTCAACAATTGCAGTGCTGCCTGTAAATTCAAATCTTACCTTACCGACTGCAGATAAATAAATTTCCAGCTCAGAATCGAGATCGAACGTGCCCGACGTTTCTACTGAGTAAGCCACGATATTTTTGTAGGGTAGCGAAGTAAAGTCCTTTTTGCTGCCGGTAATACCTTGCACATTAACCGCAATAATTCTTTTATTGGTGAATACCACGCCGTCACGCATCGATTTATACGAATCGATAACGGTTTCATTGTCTAACAACAGTGCCGAGACTTTTTCAGCAAATTCACTGTTTTGTTTCAGTTTAAAGACGCTTTTGTTATTAAAATCGATCATGAAATATCCTTGTTAGCGATGTTTGGTCAACAAGCAAAAAAGACAGCTTAAAATAAACAATGCAATAACGCTAATGTGGCTTTGTTTATTTGCCTTAAATCGTGCTGGTGGCTATTGAAAAAGCGTTAAGCCGTTTCGTGCTGCCACCTTGGCATTATTTTGTGTTTACCCCCTTGAAATCGCTTGCTGCCATCTACATATATCGGTTTATCGCGATATATAAATAAATCTATGCCTGATGACGACAACCTCAACAACACCGCTAACGGCCAAGCAATTGGACGACATGATCAAAGCGCTGGCGCATCCGGTGCGTCGCGACATAGTAATCTGGTTAAAAACCCCAGAGCAGTATTTTGCTGATCAAGAACATCCACTAAGTTTAGGGGTGTGTGCTGGCAAAATTGAGCGGCAAACCGGTTTGTCGCAAAGTACGGTATCAGCGCATCTCGCTACGCTGCAGCGTACCGGGATTATCTGTAGCCAGAAGGTCGGGCAGTGGCATTTTTTCAAACGTAACGAGGCGCTGATGCAGCAATTTTTGTTACAGCTTAGTGCCGAGCTTTAATTTCTCTTTTCAACGCACAGGACAACACTATGCCAACCTTATTTGATCCTATTCAAGTGGGCGATTTACAGCTAAAAAACCGCATTATTATGGCACCGTTGACGCGCTGTCGCGCCAGTGCCGGACGCGTACCCAATGATTTAATGGTGGAATACTATACACAGCGCGCCAGTGCGGGCTTAATTTTAACCGAGGCAACCTCAGTAATGCCTATGGGCGTGGGCTATCCTGATACGCCTGGTATTTGGTCAGCAGAGCAAGTGGCTGGCTGGCGCAAAATTACTTCCGCTGTGCACCAGGCCGGCGGCAAAATTATGCTGCAATTATGGCATGTGGGGCGTATTTCTGACCCGCATTACCTAGATGGTGAACTGCCGGTAGCGCCAAGCGCCATTGCTGCTAAAGGGCATGTTAGCTTAATGCGCCCGAAAAAAGATTATGTCACCCCACGCGCGCTGGAAACCGCAGAGTTGGCGGATATTGTAGCAGCCTACCGCCAAGGTGCTGAAAACGCGAAGTTAGCGGGTTTTGACGGCGTAGAAATTCACGGCGCCAACGGTTATTTACTGGACCAGTTTTTACAAGACAGCACTAACAAACGTACCGACAACTACGGCGGCAGCGTAGAGAACCGTGCCCGATTGATGTTAGAAGTGACCGATGCCGTAATTGAAGTGTGGGGCGCAGGGCGTGTGGGTATGCATTTAGCACCGCGCGCAGATGCACATGATATGGGCGATTCGCAGCGTGCCGATACCTTTGGCTTCGTTGCCAGCGAATTAAGTAAGCGTGGTATTGCCTTTATCTGTAGTCGCGAAGCACAAGCAGCCGATAGCTTGGGGCCTAAGCTAAAACAGCTATTTGGCGGTGTTTATATTAATAATGAGAAGTTTGATAAGGCGACTGCAAATAAAGCCTTGGCTGAGGGCATTGCCGATGCGGTGGCCTTTGGTGTGCCTTACATTGCTAACCCGGATTTGGTGGCGCGCATGCAGCAAGATGCACCACTGAATGAGGCTAAGCCTGATTTGTTTTATGGCGGTGGTGTAGAGGGTTACACGGATTATCCGTTTCTACCTCAGTAATTAGCCCTCACGTTAGGCTGGGAATAAAGAGCAGTTGCCACAATGGCACTGCTCTTTTTTATTATGTTCAGCTACGTTAGGGTTATCGCTATTGCAGTGGGCGTGTTAAGCGCATGTGTTACTCAATGAGTACAAATAACGGCTTTAGACCTTGCTAAATCTTAATGAGTGTCAAAATGTTGCCAGCATTCTTCGGAAAGCTTGCGGCTTTTTATGACTAACTGTATAAATCAGGCAGGGTAGCGGTTGGCTAAGGCTCACCCAACCAATGGCCTTATTTAAGGCACCGAAGAGTTTTTGCTGTGCGCTTCGCACCCTGATCTGGGTTTACTGTTAATGCCGTTATTTTTGTTATCACCCATTTTTATGTTGTTACTGGTGCACTGGCAGTTTGCGCCACAGGCTGCCGCGATTAGCCAGTTATTTCCTGTGTTAGTGTATGCGATGTTGCTGTTAACCGCAGGGTTGGCGGTGCTAATGCGGCAATGGCATTGGTTGTACAGTGCCGTATTGTTAGCTAGTCATTATTATGTGGTTGAAATGGCGCTGGCCAGTGAGCAACTTGCAGCAATAACGATGTTTCTGCCCTTGCTGATCACCCTGTTATTTGTGTTACTGCAATTAAAACCTAAACCACAACCTAGCACGCTATCAGGCGTGTTCCTGCTGCTTGTCATACTGTTTGCACCGCCCGCCATGCTGGTATTACCGCTTGCTGATATTGTGACGCAGTTATCCCTGCCGGAAACGTTTTTAAAGCCGGTTTCTGACAGCGTTGCTATTAATTGGGGCACCCTTTGGTGGATGGCCTTAGTGGCGACGGGCTGGTTAAGCATGCTCAGTTATCATAGTGCTAATGGCCAGCGTTGGGGGCAGTTTGCGGCGTGGTTAGCGCTGATGCTGTGTTATCCCTTTATCTTGTTTGAGCAAGCCGCCGGTTGGGTCACTTTGGCGGCAGGTTTAAGTTTGCTGCTCAGTTTAACCAGTCAGATGCTGCACTTAGCTTATATTGATGAACTGACCCAATTACCTCAGCGGCGAGCGCTGCTGAACCACTTAAGTCGCTTAGGTAAACGCAGCGCGGTGACCATGCTAGACGTTGATCACTTCAAAAAGTTTAATGATACTTATGGCCATGACGTGGGCGATCAGGTGCTTAAGTTGCTTGGCTCGATTTTGGCAAATCAGTCGGGTTTAACGGCTTATCGTTATGGCGGCGAAGAATTTACCTTGGTGTTTCATCATAACAATCAACAAAAGCTGGCTGAAAAGCTAGAGCAAGTGCGTGAAGCCGTGGCAGAGTATCCATTGGTGATCCGTCAGCAACAGCGACCCTCCGACAGTAAAGATGGCAAGCAACAACGCGGCAGTGCCGCAGCAAACAAAACCGTGCATGTCACCATCAGTTTAGGTTGCGCCTTGCGCAATAGCGGTGAAAGTACCGAGCAATTACTAAAACGCGCCGATGAAGCCCTGTATAAAGCGAAAAAAGCCGGGCGTAATAAAGTGGCGTTTGCTAGCTGATAACAGCGGTATAAGACGTTGTTTTGTTTGAAGCTGAGTGTTTAACTTGCAGTTGCTTAGGGTGCAAATTTTTCAAGTCGGTGACGAATTTACAGTCTAAACTGTCAACTTCCAGGTGGTAACACCTGAACCTTAAGTAGGGGGAATATACTGTGAAAAAAAATTTACTAGCCATACTTACTGCACTTGCCATAACCGCTTCATACTTTTTGTTAAATGCGGTTTCCCCAGAGATGACATTAGGTATCAAGGCCACGTTGATGGCGGTAATCGCCACAGTGTTTTACATGCTTTTCGCAGCGCTACTAAAGAAAAATTAAATTCGATTGTGAGATTCATCGGAAGCCATCTGATGAGGTCTCGTTAAACGCCAAGTACTGTAGCGATTAGCTGATCAGGCTATCGGTATCTGACTCCGAAGCTTTTCCCGAAGCTTTTTGGATCGTAATTTATTGTACCAATGGCAAGGTTTTTAAATATAAAGGAACGCTGAGTGAAAGAGACAAGAAATCTTAAATTTGTTTTTTTTAACTTAACTTTCTTTACTATATGCTCCTACATGCTTCATAGCTACGTTATTTACTTTGGTTTTCTTTATGAGCTTTTATCAGCAGTGTTGTTAATGATTTTAGCTTTTATGCAGAGCTTCGCTGTATTTAAAAAAAGAAGGTCACTTGGCGTTATCTATTCAATAACCGCGCTCATGATACTATTTTATTCAATCAGGGTGGGCGGAATTAATGGGTATTATACAACCTATGCTACTGGGCTCTCTAGTTATCCAACAGTGAATGATGGTGACTATCTGATGGTGTCACCAATGTTTATGAGTGTGAGAAGAGGTGTTTTCATCCATTTTCAGCTTGATGACGGGCGGGATTTCGCAAAACGTCTATATGGTTTACCCGGGGATAAAATACATATTTGTAATAATTCAGTTTATGTTAACAACTACCACTATTCGCTAGCGAATGATTGGATTGGTGATCATATTAATGAGGGTCTTGTTTGCTCGTCAAGAAATCACAACTTCACTTTAGGAACGGATGAATTTTTTGTGCTTGGCGACAACACAGTTGCAAGTATAGATTCGAGGCACTTTGGGCCAATTAAAGCTACACATATTCGAGGAGAAATTATTTATAAATATGGTGCAAGATATGGGTTTAACAGTTTTTCTATTGACGAAAGTTTTTAGACTCTGACTTTTATTGAAGCATTTTTTTGCTGAATGCTATCAGATGCCGAGCTTTCAGAGCTTAACGTTTTCGCCGTTGGCGAGATACTTTCTTTTGCGTCGCCAAAAGAAAGTATCCAAAGAAAATGCGACCCCACTTCCGCGCGAAAGCCCAACTGGTCATGCGTTGTCCAAGGCGAAAACGTAACTCGCGCTATGCTTCGTCGCCGCACTCAAACACTCGTTTCTCTTAAAACCTAGGCCAACGCATGATCAGTCGGCTCGCTCAAAGGTCGACAAGATAACAAGTAACAACACCGCTAACAGTCCAATTCTCATGCTCTGCTCTCAGACAGACGACAATTCTTATATTCAGTCATAGTGTTAGCCCAGTGTCAGGCGATACCCGACACCAGGCTCAGTCTTAAGGTAACGGGGCGCTGCCGGCAGCTCTTCCAGTTTCTGCCGTAATTGCCCTATATGCACCCGCACATATTCAGGCCTGTCGATATAGACCGCGCCCCAGACCTGGCTGAGAATTTGATTATGGGTTAGCACCCTGTCCGCATGCCTTAGTAACAACAGCAAAATATCATATTCGGTTTTGGTAAGATGAATATCCTGCTCTGCCCGACTAACTTTGCGTTGTACCGGGTCAACCTGGATCTGTCCAAAACTAAATACCTGCTGCGAAGGTATGCTTTGGCGTAAGTTAGCCCGGATCCGGGCTAATAACTCGGCCGAGCTAAAGGGTTTTGTCACATAATCATTAGCGCCGTTGTCCAGTGCCTTTACTTTGTCTTGCTCGCTTTGTCGCGCCGAAATCACAATAACAGGCGTATCAGACCAGCTGCGTAATTGCTCTAACCAGAGCTGACCATCCATATCTGCCAGCCCTAAGTCCAATAAGATCAAATCCACGCTTTGCTGCACTAAATACTGCAGCGCCGGCAAACCTTGATCGAAACTCGCCGGTTGATAGGCTTTGGTTTTCAGCAAGGTAGTGAGAAAACTTTGCATCGCCGGATCATCCTCCAGCACCAAGATTCGTTCAGCCAAAGACAACTCCTTGTGGGGTGATACGGACATACTTAGACATCTGTTCGCTCCGGTTGCTCATGATCCAGCGGATGCTCAGGCCAACTCAGGCTAGCCGTAAAATACCCATTCTCGGCGACAGCCGCAGTAAAATGGCCTTGATGCAGGTGCATCACCGCTTTACAAATCGCGGTACCTAGGCCACTACTACTATCACGCTGCGCCTTGCGCTCGCTGACGACCGGATTTATCACCTGCAATCGATAGTTTCCCGCCTGCCGCATAAAGGTGATTTGCAGCGGTGGCTTACCATACTTAACTGCATTTTCCAGCATATTGGCTAGTGCAATTTCCAGTAAGGTCGCATCGGCAATAATGTCTGCGGCAGCTAACTGTATCTCGAACTGCTGTTCTGCTAACAGCATCGCTCGCCTTGCGATCGCAGCAGAGATGATATCGTTGATACTGTGGGCAGCCAACACCACAGAGCTTTGCATTTGCTGCACACGGCTTAACTCCATCACTTTATCGAAATGCGCATTCAACAAACTGGCTTGGCGATAAATATGACCTGCCTGTTCACGGATCTGCTCGGCAGTAAGCGTCACATCTTGCTCGGCTAGCATGCTGGAAGCGCCCATAATGGTTGCCAGTGGAGTACGTAAATCGTGCGATAAGGAGCGCAACATCATGGCGCGACTATGCTCAAGCTCGGCTTGCATTCTTGCTTGCCGGGCCTTACCCGCCAGTAATTGGCGTTGGCGCAAGTGTTTTTTGGCGCGGACCAGTTCGAAACGCAGCCGGCCAGATAAACGGGCAATAAAAATACCCAACAACAGCATTACCACGAAGGTGATCAAGTAATTGCCTTGATGTACAAATAAGGTGTAGTAAGGCTCAACAAAGAGAAAATTTAGTAACAGCACACTGATAAAGGTACAAATAATGGCCCAGCGTTGTCCCGCATATTGGGCCACCCAGGTTACCCACAACAGCTGTAACATAACGACATCGGTTGTGGTTGCCATCACCCGTGCCGGCAATAACAGCAAGGCAATAACAACTGGCATGACCAGCGTAAGCAGCACAAGTTGCCACCAGCTTACACGCTGTGCAGAACGATTCTTCATAATAAGTTCAACTTAATAACGCCAGTACATGGGCGTAAATAACAATAGCATAGTTAAAATCTCCAGTCTGCCCAGTAACATACCAAAGGTCAGGCTCCACTTTGCACCGTCGGGTAAGCCGGCAAAGTTACCGGCCGGGCCGATAATCTCGCCCATCCCAGGTCCAACGTTACTTACCGCCGTAGCCGCCCCGGTTAAGGCTGTGACCAGATCCAGTTCAAACATCGATAACACCAATGCCAGCGCAGCGATGGTGGCAAAATAGATAAAAGCAAAAGCCAGCACTGCGCCCAGCAGACTATCATCGACTTTTTTAGATCCATACTTCTGAACCCAAACCGCATTGGGATGGATGAGAAGATTAAATTGCTTTATCAATAAGTATCCCGCTAGCTGCGTACGAAAAATCTTTAGACCTCCTGAAGTTGAACCCGAGCAGCCGCCGCAAAATGTTAGATAAAAAAACAAAACCACTGCCATACTGCCCCAAAGCGTGTAATCTTCAGAGGCATAGCCACAAGTAGTAATGACCGACACTACGTTAAATACACTGTGCGTCAGCGCATCCCACCAAGGGCGCTGATGATGCCATACCTGATAAAGGCTTAACAGCAATGCCACCATCACGACTATCGCTAAAAAGGCTTTAACCTGCGGATCGCGCAGCAAAGCCCACTTGTCGCCTTTGGCCATGCCGACAAAGAGCACAAAAGGTAAGGCCGCTAACGTCATCCACAAACTGGCCAACCAGAGCAGCCAAGGTTTAGTATTAAAATGCCCAAAGGAAGCGTCGTAATTGGCAAAACCGCCGGTGGCGGAAGAAGTCATGCCATGAGTGATGGCATCAAACCAGGACATGCCCCCCAGTTTGTAACTCAGACTAGCAGCCAGCGTAATCGTCAGATAAACCAATAAAATATAGCTCGACAAACTGCTACTACGCGGCAGTATTTTTTCTGAGATATCAGAGCTTTCTGTTTTAAACAGCTTCATGCCGCCAATTTTTAACGCCGGTAAGATGGCAATCGCCATCACAATAATACCGATGCCACCAATCCATTGCAGCATAGCCCGCCAGAACAGCACGCCCTTAGACATCGTATCCAGATTGCTTAATACCGTAGAGCCGGTGGTGGTAATAGCCGAGACCGTCTCAAACCAGGCATCGGTAACGCTTAATCCTGGAATACTCAGATACAACGGCAAGGCAGAAAAAATACAAATACTTAGCCAGCACAGTGTCGTTAATAAGAATAAATAGCGTTTTTTCAGATGCACAGCACCACCGGATAGCATGACTAGCAACACTCCGATGATCACAGTTACAACGGCAGAAAGCAGAAAATTCCAGAACTCCCGCTCGGCAAAACTGAAGCTGACCATCATCGTTACTAACTGCGCTGCGCTAAGGCTCACCAATAAATAGCCCAATACCCGGTAGAAAAAATGCTGGGTGTGGGTCTGGCGATCGGCAAAAGAATAGGAATATGTCGACATAAACTACAACAGTTATCTGGATCAGTTTTTAGCTTATCCGGCGCAGAGAAGGCTTGCTGTAAAGCTTTTCTAAAGATTAGCGCCACGCCTATAAAGATTTTATAAAATTTCGCCGCCAAGGGCTGACATTCAGAGCTTTAGTGTCTTTAATGCTGTCAATTTCCAACCGGGAAAAAAGCGATAATGTCAAAATTTGCTGTAATAGGTCTGGGCCGATTTGGCTCTGCCGCTTCACTAGAACTGATGCGGCTTGGACATCAGGTCATTGGGATTGATAGTAACGTAAAGTTTATCAACCGGCTGGCCGACCACCTTAGTCATGCTGTGATAGCAGATGCTACGGACGAGCAGGCTTTAGCTGAGCTGGATATCCCAGGTTGTGATGCGGCGCTCGTTGCCATCGGCGAAAATCTCGAGGCCAGCATTTTGTGTGTGCTCAATCTGAAAAATCTCGGGGTAAGTCAGATTTGGGTAAAAGCCACCTCGAAAGCGCATCACACTATTCTGACTCGGCTGGGTGTCAGCCGGATCATTCATCCAGAGGAGGAAATGGGTGTCAAAGTCGCGCAAGCGCTGAACTACCCGATGGTGAACCAATATCTTGCTTTGGGGCAGAATCAGTATTTGGTAGAAATCGATATTATCCCGCGTTTGCAGGGTAGCCGCATTCAGGAATTACTCGCAGATGGTCAGGCCTTTGTCAAAGCCGTATTGGTAAAGCGACGCGATAAGGTTTTTTCGCCGGTACAGCCCGACTTCATGTTAGAGAGTCATGACAGTCTGGTACTGGCGGGTAGTCTGGACATTTTAAAGTCATTAGCCCCCAAATTAAGCTAATCAGACATAGCTGATGATATAACGACGATGAAAAACTGGTTGCCCCATAATCTGCCGTACAAGCGGCTTCGCCCTCTTAATCAGGTTAGATTGAAATTAAGCCCGCCGGCAGTGCTGGCACTGGGTTTTATGGCGCTGATCGCCCTAGGATCCTTGCTGTTAATGCTGCCGCTCGCTACGACAGCACCACTGACGCCATTACAGGCACTTTTTACCGCCACCTCGGCTGTTACTGTAACAGGGTTGGTAGTGGTTGATACCGGCAGCCACTTTACGATGTTTGGTCAGTTGGTGATTGCCGGTTTGATCCAGGCGGGTGGATTGGGGTTTATGACGTTTGCCGTAGTGGCGGTGATCAGTCTTGGCACCCGCATTGGCTTAACCCAACAGAAAATTGCTCAGGAAGCGATGAATCAAACCAGCCTAGCCCAGGTTGCGCAGATAGCTAAAGCCGTTTTACTTTATTCTGTGGTGATAGAAGCACTTGGCATCGTCTTTCTGACAATAGTCTGGTATCAAGAACTCGGTTTGTCGACTGCCTTTTATCATGCATTTTTCTACACCATATCTGCCTTTAATAATGCCGGCTTTGCGCTGGACAGTGCCAGCCTGATGCCTTATGCCGCCAGTATTCCGGTTAATATGATTATCAGTGGTTTGTTTATTGTCGGTGGCATTGGTTTTACCGTGCTGATTGACCTGAAAAAGCACCGTCGCTGGCAACAGCTCAGCGTCAACACTCGACTGACCCTGCTTGCAAGTCTTTACATAAATCTGCTGGCTTTTTTCTTGATCTGGCTGTTAGAAGCTCAGAATCCGGCAACTTTGGGCGCGATGGCATTATCGGAGCAGGCACTTGCGGCCTGGTTTCAGGCGGTTACCCCCCGCACTGCCGGTTTTAATACGCTGGATTACAGTCAAATGACGGACGCGACCAATGTACTGACCTTGTTGCTGATGTTTATCGGTGGTGGCTCACTCAGTACCGCCAGCGGTATTAAGCTAGGCACTTTTGTAGTGTTAATGATGGCGACCTATGCATTCTTGCGGCGGCGCGATGAGGTTTGCGTACTTCAACGGACGATTCCGCATCAAACAGTGATAAGGGCATTAGCCTTAACCTTCGTATCGCTGGCTCTGGTTTTTATCGCGATTTTCGCATTAACAGCATTAGAGCGTGCGCCTTTTCTGGATATTGCTTTTGAGGCAGTGTCTGCCCTCAGTACCGTCGGGTTATCACGCGGTTTAACGGCGGAGTTGTCGACACCCGGTCAATTTGTCGTGATCTTTTTGATGATAACCGGTCGTTTAGGGCCATTAACGCTCGCCTATTTTCTGGCAACCCCTAAACAACGTAAAAGCCGCTATGCCGAGACAAAAATTCAGGTTGGTTAATAAGAGGGACGCTTAAATGTTTTAATTGGCGCAAAAGATTTGTTGAATGTCGGCTTTTAGCTCGTAGCTGCTTCCGAGTAGTTAAGGCAGGTCAGTGCCACTAATTGACGTTGTTCTTAACACTCTGTAAGCTACTTTTACTCAATCAATTACATATTATTTAAAATGGAATTTGAACTGCGAGAACTCGGCCAAAGTGCTGGCATGAAATTAGCAAAAATCGCGATAGCGAATATCGTCATATTAGTTGCGACATTTATTGGTTACAGGTACTTGCCAGATATTCTTAATTTGGAGCTTCATGGCTCCGGTAAATTGATTGCCGTTATCGCTATGGTGCCAGCAATAGCTTTGGTAAGCACTATACAAATCGGATTACGGCAGCAACGAATTTTTGCTACTGGCGCCAACGGTATTAGATTTGGTGATTCTGTATCAGGGGTTCAGTCTTATTCCTGGGAAGACATTTCTTCTTTCAACTTATCACCCGACACGAAAGTACTCCATTTCGCTTCGGGTTGTATGGGCATTACCGAGACAATTCCGCTAAAGAAATTTGGCATTAATGAATTGCAATACAGTAGGCTGCACGAGTTATCTTCAGCTTTATTAAGGAATTAGTAAATATTTCAGCTTAGTGCCAAAAGCTGACATTACTGGTTTAATCAGTCACAATTCAAAGTTGTTTTACATATTGTTAATGTTCACTAAAATAGTGACAGCAGTATCGAAAATAACTATGTCAGTGACAAGGTATGCACTTTGGGGCAGATCCATTTGAAGATCTGCACTTTAATGCACATTAAAGTGCAGAATAGAATCTATGTCTTATCATTATCTAATGTATGTAGTCTCTAAAGAGTACACTTAAGTTAAGCTTTAATTTAATAATCAGTGATATGCTTCGCGTATCTTATTTAGCGAGCGAGGATTGCTCTTTTCTTTCGCAGACTCATTATCTTAGTGATAGTAAATGAATAAAAAAATTAAACATGAGTACCAAATCAGCATGCGCTCAGCCATGGAGGCTGAACAAGTCAATGATTTAGACAATGCGTTTAAGTCTCTTGAAAGAACGCATATTTTAGGGCAGAGATATTTTATACCGCATATAGCGACGCACTGGCAGATGTTGCGGATTGGGCTTAAACGCAATGATAATCGCGAGGTTATTGGTCAGATCGTCCGTTTGATAGCAACGGTTCCGGGTTTTATATTTGGTTGGGTTCCAAGGGGAAATCCTGGTGGGGCGAATATCTCTGCTTTAAAGCCAGTGCCCTTGCCAGCTGACTTGCAACCCTTGCTAGCTGACAGCCCCATTTGGCGGGACGTCTTAATACGCCTGACTATTTACGCGGTTATCGTTTTAATCGTATTGGCATAAACACCCATCTTATTGCCAAAACGTTCGAAAGCCTGCTTCGCTGAGCATTGGGCTACAGCGAAGCAGATTAATGATTATTCCGTTTGCTGTTTGCGGCTATCGTTTTTGTGTACCAAATGATATAGCACTGGCAATACCAGCAAGGTCAGTAAGGTTGACGAAATAATACCGCCAATCACCACTGTCGCCAGCGGACGCTGCACTTCTGCACCGGTGCCAATATTAATCGCCATCGGCACAAAACCAAGGCTCGCGACCAAAGCGGTCATTAGCACAGGGCGCAACCTGGTAAGCGCGCCTTCCGTTATCGCAAGCAGCAAGTCACCTTTTTCACGCCAGAGATCGCGAATAAAGCTCAGCATGACCAGGCCGTTCAGCACCGCCACACCTGATAATGCGATAAAGCCAATGCCGGCAGAGATTGATAAAGGCATACCGCGCAAATACAACGCCAGCACGCCACCGGTAAGCGCCAACGGCACACCGCTGAAGATAATCAGCGCATCTTTTAATGACGCAAAAGCCATCACCAGAATACCTAAAATCAGCAGCAACGTAACAGGCACCACTATGCTAAGGCGCTGACTTGCTGACTCCAATTGCTCAAAAGTACCGCCATAATCCAGCCAGTAACCGGCTGGTAATGCAACGTCGCGGTTGATTTGGGCCTTTACCTCTTCTACAAAACTGCCAAGGTCTCGCCCACGCACATTCGCGGTTACCACTACCCGGCGTTTGCCATTTTCACGACTAATTTGTGCCGGCGCAGGCGATAAATCTAAGGTAGCCACTTCCTGCAACGGCACAAAGTCCCCATTTGGCAATGGCACCGGCAACACTGCCAGTTTGTCCAGATCGCGACGCAGGGTTTCCGGCAAGCGCACTATCAGCTCAAAGCGTCTGTCACCTTCATACAGAATACCGGCCGACGTACCACCAATTGCCGCTGCTACCCAATCCTGTAGTTCAACCACATTTAAGCCGTAACGGGCAAGCGCGGTTCGATTGGGGATCACCGACAAGGTTGGCAAACCAGTGACTTGTTCGACTTTAGTATCCGCAGCACCTTGCACCTTGTTGACCGCTTGCAGAATTTGATTAGCGCTTGTAACCAGCTGATCTAAATCATCACCAAATACCTTAATACCCAGATCTGCCCGTACACCGGAAATCAGTTCATTAAAACGCATCTGAATAGGTTGGGTAAATTCATAGTTATTGCCAGGCAATGTCGCCAAAGCAGCTTCCATTTCAGTGACCAATTGGGCTTTGGTTTTATCCGGATTGGGCCATTCACTGCGCGGTTTTAATATCACAAAGTTGTCAGCCACATTGGGTGGCATCGGATCGGTCGCCACTTCTGCCGTACCAATTCTGGCAAACACTTTATCAACCTCAGCAAAGGTTTTGATCTTCTGCTCCAGAATTTCCTGCATTGCAACGGCTTGTTCTAAGCCGGTGCCCGGAATACGCATGGCATGTAAAGCGATATCGCCCTCATCAAGCTGAGGCACAAACTCCGATCCCAGGGTGGTGGCCAGCCACAGACACACACCAACCAGAGCACTGGCCAAACCGATGACCAGAGCGCGCCATTTCAGTGCCAGCGCTAATAGCGGTGCGTACAAGGTTTTAGCGCTTCTGATAACCGCACTTTCTTTTTCACTGATTTTACCATTTAAGAACACCGCCACAGCGGCTGGTACAATCGTCAGTGACAACACCATGGCGGATAACAGCGCAATAACGACAGTCGCTGCCATAGGATGAAACATTTTACCTTCGACACCGGTCAGCGAAAAAATAGGGATATACACTATGGTAATGATGGCCACACCGAACAAACTGGGCCGGATAACCTCTGCTGTTGCCAGATACACTGTATTTAAGCGCTCTCTCAGCGGTTGGATACTGCCGTTGTGTTGTGCCTGTGCCAGGCGGCGAACCGCATTTTCGACAATAATCACCGTGCCATCAACAATTAAGCCAAAATCCAGCGCACCCAGGCTCATCAGGTTGGCAGAAACGCCGGCTTGTACCATGCCGGTAATGGTCATCAGCATTGATAGCGGGATCACTGCCGCAGTGATTAACGCTGCCCGCAGGTTACCCAGCAGGATAAACAACACTACGATCACCAATAATGCGCCTTCCAGCAGGTTTTTACTGACGGTTGCAATGGCTTTATCCACTAAGGTGGTGCGGTCATATACTGCTTCAGCAATAACACCCTCTGGCAGAGAGCTTTTGCTCTGCTCCAGCTTTTGCGCCACATCCCGTGCCACTGTGCGTGAGTTTTCACCAATTAACATCATGGCTGTACCCAGCACCGCTTCTTTGCCATCCTGAGTTGCCGCACCGGTTCGCAGCTCTTTGCCAATGGCAACGTCGGCAACGTCACTCAGCTTTACCGGTATAGCGTCGTATTGCGTAATAATGACATTGGCAATGTCATCCAGTGAGGTTAACTGACCGGGCGAGCGTACCAGCAGTTGCATGCCTTCACGTTCAATATAACCAGCGCCTCTGTTGTCATTGTTGGCTTGCAGGGCCAGCTCAATATCCTTAATACTCAGGCCATAATTAAGCAGTTTCAGTGGGTCGGGTAACACATGGTATTGCTTGTTATAGCCGCCAATACTGTTTACTTCCACCACACCTTTAACTTGTGCCAGCTGAGGTTTTATTATCCAGTCCTGAATTTCCCGCAGTGCCATGGCATCGTAAGGTGAACCATTTTGTTGCAGTGCACCCGGTTTGGCCTGCACGGTATACATAAAGATTTCACCAAGCCCGGTTGAAATAGGGCCCATTTCAGGCTCTATGCCCTCAGGCAACATATCCTTGATAGCGCCCAACCGGGTGTTGATTAGATTGCGGGCAAAGTAGATGTCCGTGCCTTCTTCAAATACCACCGTTACCTGTGACAAGCCATAACGAGACAAAGAACGGGTATAACTTAAATTGGGTAAGCCATACAGGGCAGTTTCTACCGGATAGGTAATACGCTGCTCGGCCTCAAGTGGCGAATAACCCGGTGCTGCGGTGTTTATTTGTACCTGAACGTTAGTAATATCCGGCACTGCATCAATCGGTAACTGTTGGTAGCTCCAGCTACCAATGGCAATAATCAACAGTGTCAGCGTTAAAAATAGATACCGCCTCGCAATAGCCAGGCGCAACATGGATTCAATCATAGTGCCCCCTTAATGCGCGTGCTCGGCTTCAGATTTCTCAATATCCGCTTTTAACAGATAGCTATTTGTCGTGACATACCACTGGCCGGGCTTTAAACCGGCAATCACTTCGACATAATCCATGTCGCTACGGCCAAGCTGTAATGGGGTAAAGGCATATTCGCTATTGTTTTTTACGAAGACTCCGCTTTTATTGTCCAGTATTTGAATGGCCGACTTTTTAACGGCAAGCTCAACGTTGAATTCACCGCTTATTACAGCACCCTCGATTAATTGCCCGGACGACAGTTTACCGTCACGGTTATCCAGCTTAACTCTGGCCAGTTGATAGGGCTGGGTTAATGACGGAATGATATGCGCAATTACGCCGTTAATCTCAGTGTCAGCGGCCATAATGACCACTGTTTGTCCTGTCGCGACAGCAACTTGTTGTGATGGGTACACGCGAAAATCGGCCCACAGGCTGCCAAAATCAGCAATGCTGAACAGCGTCTGCTGCTGTGCGATTTCACCAACATTGGCGCTGCGCTGAATAACAACGCCGTCAATTGGTGCTTTAATGGCATAGGTATTTAAGCTCTCATTTGACTCGACAACGGCCAGCACATCGCCTGCTTTTACGCTGTCACCCAGTGAGAATTTCACCGAGGTAAGAAGACCGGGAAAACGGGCATTAACATGGCTTATGCGGTTTGGATCAGCACTAAGCTTGCCATAAACCACCTGATGTTGGCGTAATAACTGGCTGTCAGCACGATCAGTGACAATATTTACCGCCGTAGCCATATCATCACTAATGCGGCTGCTTAGGGTTTCATTGTGTTCATGCTCGTCGTTTTCGTCGTGCCCTTCATGCTCATTGTGTTCTTCATGTTCTTCATGTTCTTCGTTCTCGCCGTGTTTTTCGTGCTCTTCATTTTTCTTAGCGTCAGATTGCGGTTTTACCGCTTGCTCTTTGGCATGGACATGCGCATGTTCTTGCTCATTGGCAGCCATTACTTGCATCGGCATCAGCCAGGCTGCAATAAACATTGCCAGTGTTAGATGTGACTTCATAATGCTATCTTCCTGTATATTCTGTTTGCCACGTCGCACAGTTAATGAAGTGCGGCACCGGGGCAATAATCTTGTCAGTTACTGCGTTACCGGCTCGGCGGTAAGCTGTTCAATCGTCGCCTGGCTCAATAGCACCGCAGTGGCGGTTTCCAGTATTTGTCTTTTTGCCTGCAACAATTCTTGCTGGGCATTAAGCCAATCTTGATAATTTGAGCGCCCGCGCTGGTATGCATCACGCGTAAGATCCAGCGCTTGTTCCAGGTTGGGGATCACGTACTGCGCCAACTGTTGGTGACTGGTAATGAATTGCTGCCGTTGCGAGTAGGCATCAAACAAGCGTTCATGCAGGATCAGTAAGCTATCCTGCTGCCGATACTCGACATTGTTTCGCTCTGCCAGCGCAGCTTCGATGGCTGCACTATTGCGACGTTCAGCAAATAATGGCACTGAGATACCAAAGGTAAGGCCTGTATCGTCACTGGCCTGATAGCGTCTTACCCCTACTTGCCAACTCAGATCTGCGCGGTTTTGGCTTTGCGCCAGTCGCACTTCAGCGTCTTTTAACCGACGTTCAGAGGCAAAAATGGTTAACGCCGGCGATTGTTGCAGCCGCTGATACAGCTCGGCAAAAGGGCGGCTTTGACCAAAAGCAAACAAATTACCTGCCACAACGTTAAAGTTGGCGCTGGTATCACCCCAAAAACGTGCTATGGCTATTTTTTGCCGCTCAATGCGCTGCAACAGGGCGTCCCGCCCGATCTGAACCTGAGCCAGTTGCGCCTTTGCCCGCATGATTTCAGCATCTGACAAGGCACCGCTGGCGGCACGTTTTTCTGCGCTTTGCAGCAGGGCTTCTGAGAGCTCTACTGCCTCTTCTGTCAGTGTCAATTCCTGCTGGCTGGCCAATAGATTAATATAATTGCGGGTAAGTTCGGCCAGCACATCGAGGGTTTGCGCTTGTTGCTGCCAATCAAGAGTATTGAGCCTGGCGTCTACTACCGCAGCGCGCCACTGAGCTTTGTTATCCAGCTCTATCACGGAAGATAAGGCGACTGTCAGCTCAGCACCGGCCAGCCCTCTGGCCTCTCCGGTGCCCGCAACGTTCTCAAGCTCTACACCGAGTTGATAACCGGGTTTAAGGCTTTGCACATCACGCTCTGCCAGCAGTCGCTGTTGGGTAAATTTAAACTGATGCAGCTGCGGGTTGTGTTGCAGTGTTTTATCTATTGCCTGTTGTAATGTCAGTGCTTGCGGCTCGGCACATAGCGGAAGCGCGCAAAATACCGCCGCCAGTATTGCTGGCAGCATTAGTGTCATACGCATGGGTATGCTCCTGAAAGTTAATCGTTAATAAAAAGGATAAACAAGCAGGATCAGATATTTGGCGGCGGCACCGGTGGGCGATAGCTAATGAGGTTTAACCCTGGTTGGGTAGCGGCTATAACGCTGTCACGGAAGTTAAGCACCTCCATGCCCTGAAAAAAAGCGATATAGCAGGTGACATGAGCATGATTACTGTGTTCGTCGGTATCATGCTCAGAGTTATGTTCAACGTTATGTGCAGTGACTTGCTCACTGCTTACGTCGAAAAGGGTATCTGAGTGGCAGTGTTCATGTTGCAGGTCAGTGTAGGTATGGGCATGATCGGGCAAATGCATAACTAACGCATCACAGGCCATCACGGCATGATTCAGCATAGTCAGCATAGTCAGCAACAGTAATAATAAGCCTGATGTACGACCTAACATAAATCCCTCAGTAAGTTAGCGCTATGGTAGCGCTATTGCGACTTAACAACAAGCTACGCTTTTAGCTGTAAAATCCTGCGCGCACCATTGAGTACAACTAATCCAATGATGAACCCTATTACCAGATCCGGATAGCGTGACCCGGTCCAGGTGACTAATAATCCGGCCAAAATCACCCCTGCATTTGCGATAACGTCATTTGCAGAAAAAATCCAACTGGCTTTCATATGCGCGCCGCTTTCTTTTTGTTGATGAATTAACGAAAGACAGATCACATTAGCAACCAAAGCAATAGCGCCCATAATTAACATCAACGTCGACACAGGCTCGCTACCAAACAGGTAGCGCCGTATCACCTCACTGATCACCCCTAAGGCTAAAGCCAATTGCAGCCAGCCGGCAAGCTGTGCGGCGTTTAATTGAACCTTGCTACTACGCCCGACTGCGTATAGCGCAACCCCGTATACCGCTGCATCGGCAAACATATCCAGAGAGTCAGCTATTAACCCGGTTGATTGGGCCAGCCAACCGGTCACAAACTCTACTGCAAACATCACCGCGTTAATGCCCAGCAACCACTTTAAAATTAACCCCTCACGCTGCGAACCTGATGCTGTGGATTGTCTGGCCTGCGTTACCTCTTCGTGTTTCACCGGCCCGGTCTTTGTCAGCGATGCGCCCAGCCCTAAGCTGTGCATTTTTGGTGTAATTTCATTGGCATTAACTGTGTGAAAAACGCGAACCTGCCGTTGTGGGATATCAAACTGTAACAGAACACCAGGCTCAACTGTTTCCAGCGCCATACGGATCAAACGCTCTTCGGCAGGGCAGTCCATTTTAGGCACCCTAAATTCACTAAGGTAGGCATATTTTGCATGCTTATCAGGTGCATCAACGGCGCTATTTTCACTGTTGCCCGTTTCGCTACACTTATCATTGGAACAGCATTTTGGATTCATAACCGATAAACCTTGGGTTGTTATGGAACATAGTTTAAAGTCTATAGTAACTATAGAGTCAATAGGCCGCAGCATGATAATAAAAATTGGTGAGCTGGCAAAAATCTCCGGCTGTTCTGTTCAAACTATCCGTCACTATGACAAGGAGCAGCTTCTTTCGGCGAAAATACGTAGTGATGGCAATTTTCGTCTCTATGATCAGGCCGACATCGAGCGACTGCTATTTATTAAACACTGCCGGAGTTTAGATCTGAGTTTGGCAGAAATTCGTCAGTTACTGAGTTTGAATGACTCGCCAATGTCGCAGTGTGATGATGTCAATCAGATGATTGAACAGCATATCGAACAGGTAGAACGTCGCATAGCGGATTTAACGCAGCTTAATAAACAACTAAAGGCTTTACGTCTTAGCTGCAACTCGAAGCGCACGGTAGAGCACTGTGGTATTTTAAAACAACTGAATGAAGCCGTTAGTCAAACCAACTAAGTTGTTATCAGCAATAAATAGGTGAGTCTTAATGCACCAGCACAACCATTCACATATCAAAGACGACAGCGACAACCGGATCGCTATGGCTTTTTTTCTTAATGTGGGTTTCACCATAATTGAGTTTATCGGCGGTTGGTTAACCAACAGCACAGCAATTATGGCAGATGCAGTGCATGACCTGGGTGATAGCTTATCTATTGGCAGTGCATGGCTGTTGAACCGGCTTGGCCGAGAGTCTGCAAACCGACAATTTACTTACGGCTACCGCAGATTGTCATTGTTTGGCGCCTTAATTAACGGCTTGGTATTGATTGCCGGATCGGTTTGGGTACTGACTGAGGCAATACCGCGGCTGGCTAACCCGGTAATGCCAGTGACAGAGGGAATGCTGGCTTTAGCTGTGCTGGGTGTTGCAGTCAATGGCTTTGCCGCTTACCGCTTGAGTAAAGGAAATACACTGAATGAAAAAGTGCTGAATTGGCATTTGCTTGAAGACGTTCTTGGGTGGGTTGCAGTTTTGGTTGTGGCTATTGTGTTGCAATTTGTGGATTGGCCTATCCTTGACCCTTTGCTTTCTATTGGTTTCACCTTATTTATTTTGGTTAATGTTTTACGAAACCTCAGCACAACTGCGCGTTTATTTCTGCAAGCCGCGCCAGACAGCAAATTGCAAAATGAAATCCAAGATACTTTGCTGAAGATTGATGAGTTAGACAGCATTCATCACCTGCATCTCTGGTCGCTTGATGGTGAACATCATGTACTCACCGCACATGTGGTAACCAATGCCAGCAAGGCATTTACTGCAAACCATTATGCCGATATTAAGCTGCGTATTGCTAACGCATTGGAGCAGTTTGATTTAGCACATACCACGATAGAACTGGAGTTAACACAAGAACATTGTCGGGATGAAGTCCCGGATAAGGTGCAGTGAAGTGACCGTCATTACAACGTTAGGTTTATTTATCATTACTGCAATAGCAGAAATTGTCGGTTGCTATTTGCCTTACTTGTGGCTGAAAAAAGGAGCTTCAGCCTGGGTGCTGTTACCTGCTGCAATCAGTCTGGCATTATTTGCCTGGTTGTTAACGCTTCACCCAACGGCTGCTGGACGTGTTTACGCGGCTTATGGCGGAGTATACGTGACAATAGCAATAGTCTGGTTGTGGGGAGTAGATGGCATTCAACCACACCGCTGGGATCTGGCTGGCGTCGGGCTAATGCTCGCAGGCATGGCAGTGATAATGTTTGCGCCGAGATAAACAATTTGTTTTGAGCACGGTATTACTAGAAGAAAGACTTGGGTACTTTTGTCATTTATATCAATGTCTTTTGAGCAGCAATTAAGAAATTTTCAGAATAAATTGTTTGTTAAATGTAAGCTTTATCTGAGGTGGTGATAGCAATAATTTATCTTTGTTGGTGACAAGGTATGTGCTTTGTCACTGATTCAGTTAAAAATCTGCACTTTAATCACTTTTAAAGTGCAAAATAAGTATGATTTCATTTTATTGACGTTAATGTCCGCTAATCGCTCAAAGCAGTCATAATCTTAAATCGAAATACTCCAAAGGCTGAAGTGCTTTTAAATCCCATTACGTTGCAAGCCGAGCAAGTTTGCACGACCAAGGTTTTAAGACGAGGGGTGTTTGAGTGAGGAGCGGTAGCACCGAGCGAGTTACCTCGTCGCCTTGGGCGGGCAAAATTGAACGGGCTTTCGCTGCAACGTTGGTCGAATTTTCTTTGGTGACTTTCTTTTGGCGAGACAAAAGAAAGTTACTCGCCAACGGCGAAAAAGTGGTTCATTTATGAGTAATTGCGGACATGCGCATAGACATTTTGATGCGGCAGAAATTTCTGTTGTTCGCTCAATGCAGCTATTTAATACTTTTAGGCAAGAGAGTAGGGGTTTAATTTTTTATTAATTAAACTCAGTGATGCAGGCGAATTATTTCGCTGCTGTTAAATCAAAACTGCCCGCAAAAGCGGGCAGGTTATCAATGTAACGCTAAGCATTACTCAGCGACTTTCACAATTACTCGGCCGCGTACTTTACCTTGCAGCAGGTCGTTCGCGGTCGTGACCACTTGTTCTAAGGTAATATCGTGGCTGATGGTGTCAAAATCTTCAGCGGTTAACAATTCACTTAACCGTTGCCAGGCTTCAATGCGATCTGCTAATGGGCGCATTACGCTATCAATGCCGTATAACACGACACCGCGCAGGATAAAGGGCGCCACGGAAGAGGGGAAATCCATGCCTTGTGCCAAGCCGCAAGCGGCAACGGCACCACCATAACGGGTGCTAGCACAGGCGTTGGCGAGGGTATGGCTACCGACGCAATCGACAACTCCCGCCCAACGTTCTTTTTGCAGCGGTTTGCCCGGCGCACTTAATTGTTCACGGGCTAAAATGTCGGTTGCACCGAGTTTTTTCAGGTAGTCACTTTCTTCAGGCCGCCCGGTGGCCGCCACCACGTTAAAACCCAGCTTGCTGAGTAAGCGCACCGCATAACTACCGACACCGCCATTGGCACCCGTCACTAAAATTTCACCTTGCTCAGGGGTAACGCCATGTTTTTGCAGCGCGAGCACACAAAGCATCGCGGTATAGCCTGCCGTACCTACACCCATCGCTTGCGCTGGGCTGATGCCTTTAGGAAGCGGGATCAGCCAATCACTTTTTAAACGGGCTTTTTCAGCTAAGCCACCCCAATGACCTTCGCCCACCCCAAAGCCGTTGAGCAGCACCTTATCACCGACTTGAAAACGGCTAGAATCAGATTGCAATACTTCGCCAACCAAATCGATGCCGGGCACCATGGGGAATGCGCGCACAACCGGCGCTTTGCCGGTAATGGCCAAGCCGTCTTTATAATTGAGGGTACTGGTTAACACTTTTACGGTGACATCACCGGCAGGCAGTTGTTGCTCGTCTACGGTTGTTAACTCAGCGCGATAACCTTGGTCATCTTTATTAATTAAAATGGCCTTAAACATACGATTCTCCGTTTTACAGTGGGGTGTAATTAAAATTAATGGGTAAGTTGTTTCAAAAAGAACTGACCAAATTGCTGTAACGGTTGTGCGGATTGCAGCAAGCGCGCCCGCGCGACCGCACCTTCCCAACCGATCCAAAATACTTCTGCTAAAGCTGCTGGGTCTTTATCTGCCGTGATCTCAGCTTGGGCTTGTGCTTGTTTTAAGCAATTCGCGACCAATGCTTGCCAGCTGCTATAGGTCGCCACAATAGCGTGGCGAAAGGTGTCGGGTAATTGCGGTAGTTCCAGTTCTAAATTACCGATCAGGCAGCCCCGACTAAATTGATACTTAGCCATACCGTTACTGGCATCGCTCATAAAATGGCTAAGCCGTTGCAGAGGGGGATAACGGGGGTCGTTAAGATGTTTGCTTAATTTCGCTTCAAAGTACTGGCGATAGTGAGCTAATACTTCTAACCCATAAGCTTCTTTGTTTTCGAAGTAATGATAAAACGAACCTTTGGGGACCTGCACCGAGCTTAATATAGTATCCAAACTGCTTTGGTTAAATCCTGACGAGGTCAACCATACTAAGCCTGCGCGCAGCAGCACGGCCTTGGTATTCGGATCGGCATCTTGGTTTTTCTTCGGTCGGCCGCGTTGGCGCTTTTGGTTATCCATAGCTCACTTTAATTAATTAGACTGCTTGGTCTAATTTAGGCCAACTGCTGCCATTTTGCAAGCGACAGGGCTGTCGACTTTGGTCTAGGTGTTGAGAATGTTTAGTCTAAAAGACGCGGTAAGGACCACAATGGTTTAAAAATGGGTGGCAGCCGCTAAGTCATTTAAGCTCAGGTATTAACCCCTGCGGTTACGCCCACTCAATGGTGTTGCTGCAATAGAGAGAGCCGTTGCAATAAGCTGCATTTTTTGCGGTGACGCAGCGCTGATGAATTGCATCAATCAAACAGGCTGGTAAGATAACCCTTCATCGAAATGGTTTGCCTCGCAGTGGCGGTTATCTGCCATGCCACCCCAAAAATACTAGGACAGTCATGAGCAAAAGTGCTTATCAGCAACAAGAGCAAGGTTATCGCGATAAAGCGTTAAAAATGTATCCCTGGGTTTGTGGCCGTTGTGCCCGTGAATTTGTGCACTCAAACCTGAGAGAATTAACGGTGCATCATATTGATCATAATCACAGCAATAACCCTGCAGATGGCAGCAATTGGGAGCTGTTGTGTATTTATTGCCACGATAACGAGCACAATAAATTCCACGAATATGTGTTGTATGGCGGCACCACCGAGCAAAAGGTCGCAGCGGCAACGCATAATCCTTTTGCTGATTTAAAAGCGCTGCTGAATAAACCTAAATAAGGACGGTTACTCTCTTTTCTGGCCTGGTTTTGGCTGTCCGTAGCGGCAAACCTGTTACTGCTCAGTTACGTTATTGGCAAATGGTAGTTTAGGCGTTGTGTTAAGGCCTAACACCTGCGTGATTTCGCAGCAGGTGTTAGGCGATAACGTCAAGCGCAATGTTTACTGTAACTGGATATGATATACGCTAGTGGTGCCACTGACTTCATTGCCAACAAGCAGCATGGGTTGGCCGCTAGGTGAATGTTTTGCGGGTACAAAAAATAAACCTTCAGGGCCCAAGTCGCCGCTGTTGCTTAAATTGAGTGACGGATCAGCTTCATCCCAAAAATCACGGCTATTCAAATAATCTTGGAAAACAGGTGCTGCAGGATTACTGATATCAAATACCACTATACCGCCCATCCGCTCTAAGCCTATAAAAGCATAATGTTTATTGCCAATTTTACCGACAGCTAAGCCTTCTGGCTCCGGCCCTTTATTATCGCTGCGATTGTCAAAGGCATCACCTTCTTCATGGTTGCTGTTAAACCAGTCTTTGCAAGGTATGTCGCGGTTACTACCCAGCATACAATCGTCACTGGCTAGCAGCTGTTCTAAAAAGTCGCCAGAATCATATTTTAATGACATATCTGTGGTATCCCAGATGGCAAAGGAGCGCGCACCGTAGGTATACAGTTTGTCATACATCAATCTGTCGCCTGTTTCACCCAACGCAGGTAAAGTGCCATCGGCTTTGTAAAGCAATGGTGAGCCATCAGCATGAGTTTGGTAACCCATGGTCCAACTGACGTTTACGCGGCCTAACAGATCATCTTCGCGACAGTTGCCGGGTTCGCCCAGCGCTGCGCCACAGTAAGCGAAAACGCTGGGGTTAAGTAGGGCGCCGGCTGCTAACTCACGTAAATGGGCGGGTAAGTCATCGCCACAGCGGCGATCAAAACCATTACGATGCACTAAATGTTTAACGCGGAACTCTTCGATAAACCCCTTGTTGGTATCGCCATTACAAGGAGTGTTGCCGGCGGTACCAAAATAAGCGGCGTTGTTTTCGCCCCAAGCTCGGGCATCCCCCTCGTTGGCCGTGATGAGATAAGTGGTATTGCCCACTTGATAAGCGGCCATCGCATCAGGTTGGTACATACCGGTGATACCGGGCCATTGCGCAATATTAATACCGTCTTCAGTATCACTGAGGTCAAGGCCATGGCCACTGGCAGCATGATCTTTAAAGCCTAAAGGCAAAATAGCGCTGATACTGGCGCTTTCAATATCTATCACCGCAACGGCATTATTTTCTTGTAAGACCGCCCATGCGGTTTTACTGTCTGGTGCAACGGCAAGATATTCAGGTTCCAGATCTTGAGCCACGCTAGCATTGGGGCCATACACCCGAACACCGGTGGTTAAGAGTTCGGCTTTTGCTGTGTTGAAGGCGTTAAATCCGGCCGTGCGCACTTGTGCTTGAGTGATATTATTCAGATCACTGACACTAATTATGCTGATTGAACCTTCAGGATCAACTTGATAATCGTCACTGGGCTCACCTTCATTAGCAACTAATAAAAACTGGCCATTTGGGGTAAAAGTGAGCATATCGGGTAGCGCACCTACTTGTACCTGCGCCAGTTTGCTCAGATCTTCAGCGCGATAAAAGGCGACAAAGCCGTTATCTGTTTTATTTGCAGCTTCAATGGCTACTGCAATAAGCCCTTTGTATATTGCTACGCTGTTAACTTGTGCACCCGCAGCAATATCTGCCACAGAAATGGTACCTATTTTAATTGGCGCGATTGGATTGTCCATGGCTAACACATCCAGCTCACCCAGTTGAGCGTTAACGACAAAGCTGCGTTGTGTTGCAGGATCAAATGTGACTATTTCAGCCGCGCTCTGCCCAAAAACACCGCTTTCATATCGGCCAGTAAATGCCAGCTTGATGCTATTTGGTGTAATTTCTGCCGCCGCGGCATTACACAATAAAGACGTTTGCGAGACTTCGCTATCATCGAGCTGATCATTACGATTGCTGTCTAAGCCTGTTTCCAGTTTTACCCCTCCGACATCACAATCACGATCTAAGCCAATGTGAGTTGTGCGGATCAAGGTGTTGAAGCCAGCGGCGCCATCCGAACCGGCTAAACCGTTAGCGCCATCGCTGCCATTTTCACCATCGTCACCAGAACAGCCGGCCATTATTAGCGCCATGCTAGAAAAACAGATTAACCGAGCCAGTCGAGTTTTGTTAAAGCGCATTATCATCTCCAGGGTATGTGCAAATGAAAGCACTTTAAGCAGTAAAGATGACAGCGGGGTGTTGTTTACATGACCAAGTTGTGACAGTGGCGCCATTACTGTTAGCATGGGCTTTAAAACCGATTTTAGAAGAGCCCGCTATGAAGTTAACGTTGATCAGTGCCTTAATGTTATTTAGCAGCGTTGCGATTAGCGCTGAAACTTACTTTCCCCCGGCCGGTACTTGGCAGCAGGTTAGCCCACAAAGCTTGGGCGTTAACGCTAGTAAACTGCAACAAGCGGTGGATTATGCGATTGCCAGCGAAAATCCCGCCGCCAAAGATCAAGCCCTAGTACAAGCCACCACCTTTGGCGCACGCGAACCCTATGATCAGATTATTGGCCCAATGTCGGTAAGAGCCGCGGCCAATGGCATGGTGATTTATCAAGGTAAAGTGATTGCGACTTGGGGCGATACGCAAAGTGTCGATATGACACACAGTATTAGTAAAACCTTTTTAACCACGGTAACCGGTTTGGCGTTGCAGCAGGGCTTGATCCACAATGTGCAGGATTTAGTTGGCCCTTATTTACCTTCAGCGAGTGATCTCTTTGCCAGTGATCACAATCAGCAAATTCGCTGGGATCATTTGCTGCGGCAAACCAGTGATTGGCAGGGAACCTTATGGGGTAAACCGGATTGGGCCGATCGCCCGGAAGGCGAAGCAAAAGACTGGCCTAATCGGCCACTTTATACGCCGGGTAGCCGTTACAAATACAATGATGTGCGCATTAATGTGCTGGCGCTGGCCACCACCTATGTTTGGCGCAAACCGCTGCCGGTGGTGTTAAACGAACGGATTATGCAGCCAATTGGTGCCAGCAGCACATGGCGTTGGCACGGTTACGACAACAGCTGGATTGAACTGGATGGCCAGAAAATCCAAAGTGTTTCTGGTGGGGGGCACTGGGGCGGCGGTATGTTTATCAATGCTTGGGATTTAGCGCGTTTTGGTTATTTATTTTTACGTGACGGCAATTGGCAAGGCCAGCAATTAATTAACCAAGACTTCATTCGTGCTGCCAGAACGGGCGGCAGTGCCAAAGCCGATTATGGTTATGCTAATTGGTTTCTCAACCCCGGCCGGCAAGCGTTACCGGCTGCACCAGAAAGTGCAGTAACCTTTCAGGGCGCTGGGCGTAACGTGATTTACCTCGATCAAGAGCATGATGTACTGCTGGTTGCACGCTGGATTGGAAATGGCGATGAGTTGAACCAGTTGATTGCTAAAGTGTTGGCGGCGTTACCAAAAAAATAAGCAAAGCACTTCATTGTCTAATTCATAACACTGAGACAGTAAAAGTTAACGGGGTATTTTTGATAAAAAAATGCCCGGTTTATAAAAACCGGGCTAAGACAAGGTAGACAGGTAAGGGTAGGTTACACCCTTCAACAACTTTAACCGCTGCATTCGAATCTCGAACACGGGTTAACTATAGAATTTTGTAGCGATCGGTACAAACGATAAAAAAAAACCTGATAGATTAAATTTATTCAACTGTATTATGGGAACTTTTTAAGGTTAATAAAGCGGCGATAATAGCCTAAAATGCAGTAAATGCGGGGTATTTGCGCAAAGAGTAGTCGATTAGGCTGGAAAATTCGCAGCTGCGAAATAAAGAAAAAATAGTCATTTACGCGACTTGGCAATTATTAATAAATTAGCTTGAGCGAGGAAGAAGGCGATTGGCTGTTATGGTCTTAGCGCATATTGCAGAGAAATCATCACTTAGTCATGGCGGGTAAAGAGAAGTCGGCGGTATGAAAGCTTTTTAAGATCCAATCAATCAGCAGTTTAATTTCTGGACGGTCGGTATCATCATTATGTTGCACGAGGTAATAGCGATCGCGACTGACTAACTCTTGTTCAAATAATTTAACTAAAGAGCCGCCAGTAAACCATGCGTGGCTGATGGGCATTGGAATTAACGCAACGCCCAAACCCTGTTGCGCAGCACGTGCCACACTAAACATACTATCGAGTTGGATAATTTGTTTCGGCTGAAATTGATGATAACCGACACGTTCGGCCCATTGATGCCAAGCAGTTGGCCGTGCTTGATGCAAAATCAGCGGTGTTTTTTCTAATACCCGGTAGCCTTTGTTATGCAATTTTTGAAACAGCGCCGGGTTACAAGCGGGTAAGTAACTGATTGGGAATAAATCGTAAACGGAAGCGTCTTCAGGTTTTTTACCGGATAGCACCACAGAGACATCGGTATACTTAGTGTTTTCGCGTCGTGATTTAACGGTTTCTAACTTTAAGTTGATATTGGGGAATTGCTCTGACCATCCCCGCAAACGTGGCACAAACAGTTCACTGGCAAAGAATTCAGGCATGGAAATACTAACTTCACGCACGCGCTCAACTTGGCTAAATTGGGTAATGGTTTGGCTTAACTGTTCCAGTAACGGTTTTATTTCAAGATAAAATTGCTTGCCCGTTTCGGTTAATTCTATGGCCCGTGTTTTCCGTTCAAATAAGCTTAAATTTAAATTGTCTTCAAGTTGTTTGATCTGATGGCTGACAGCAGAAGGCGTTAAGTACAGCTGTTTAGCCGTATCTTTGAAGCTTAAACATTCAGCTGCAACACAAAAACAACGTAGACCGCGAAGCGGTGTTTGCAAAGACATAAAAGACTTACCTGCAGTAAAGCATGGGATAAATTGGTTAGTTTAGGTGTTAAGTATGACAAAATTAATGCAAGAGCTGAACCACTAAATGCAATATCTTCGCATTCAGTGGTTTACTGGCAACAATAGGCTGACTTTAAGCACAAGATGCACGAAGTTGGTGCATTTTGCGCTAAATTTAGTCTAACAGCGGAAACTGACGAGACACTGCACTGCCGGTAAAATGGGCGACCCAGCCTTCGGTATTATTAAAAAAACGGATAGCGGTAAAATCTGGGGCACTGCCCATATCAAACCAGTGCGGTGTGTTGGCAGGCACGCTAATTAAATCATTTTGCTGACATAACACTTGATAGATTTCATCGCCTAAATGTAAGCAAAATAAGCCTTGGCCTCGCACAAAAAATCGTACTTCATCTTCGGTATGAATATGCTCATCCAAAAACTTTTGTCGCAATACCGCCTTGTCAGGATGGCTTGGATGCAAAGAAATGACATCGACAGTGCTGTAACCTTGCTGTTGTTGTAGTTTGGCAATATCTGAAGCATAAGCCAACATTACTTGCTCAGCGCTGCTGTTTTCATCAATAGGCGCATTGGCTTGCCACTGCGTAAATTGCACGCCTTGTTGTTGTAACTGTGCACTGATCTCATGCGCGTTGCTTGAAGAAAAGCGAGCTTGTTCCGGTTGATTAATAGCGAAAATACGCAAAACACTCATGCTTATTTATACCTCTATTTGATAAAAGTTTTCGGCAACGGGGTGATCGCTAGCGGCTTGTTGTTCACGGATTAACTGCACCGTAGCCATGCCTGCTTGTCGGGCGGCATCTAATTCTGCGACGACATCGGATAAAAACAACACCTGTGCTGGCGGCAATTGCAGCTGTTTTAAAATAGCTTGATAACTGGCTAAGTCGCGTTTCCCCCCAATGCGCGTATCAAAATAGCCACTGAGTAAGGGAGTAAGATCACCCGCGTTAGAGTTTTTAAACAAGAGTTGTTGGGCAGTAACAGAGCCTGAGCTGTAAATGTACAATGGAATACCGCGCTGTTGCCACGTCTGCAATTGCGCTACGGCATCGGGATACAGATGGCCCGTAAAATGACCTTGCTGATAACCCTCTTGCCAAATCATGCCTTGCAGGCTTTTTAACGGCGTAATTTTTTGATCGGCATCTAACCAGGACAACAAGGCACTAATGCATTGTTCAACATCTGCTTCTGGTTGCTGTAGCTGTTCGCGCACGGCGGTGAGTTCCGCTAAGACCGCAGGTTGCTGTTGATGCTGACGAACAAAAGCCGCTAAATGTAAGCGAGCATAAGGAAACAGCACCTCAGTGACAAAGCTAATGCGTGTTGTGGTGCCTTCTATATCGGTAATAATGGCTGAATAAGTCACGGTTTTCCTGTAATTTTTAGACGTTCAAGCTCGCAGTTTATGAGAAATTCCCAGCCTTCTAAATGCCTTTTTGCTTCAGCTAAACTGTATCCCCACACATATAGGCCATGGCCTCTAACTAACAGCGCAAATGGCAAGGCTTTACTTTTCCAGCGTTGCTGTACTTGTCGAGCTAAAGCCGGAATATCTTGGGTGTTGTCAAAAATCGCTAAAGTGAGTGTTTGCTCATGGCTCTGAATGCCGCTGATGGCTTTTTGCATTTCGTAACCACGAAATGGGTAGTTATCAGCACAGATCAAGCGAGAAAAAACAGTAGCATGCACGGAATGGGTATGCAAAACGGCTTTGATCTGAGGGTCTAGTTGATAAAGCTGAGCATGTAGTGCGGTTTCTGCCGAGGGAGTACCGTATTGGCAATGCAGTTGATCGGCTTGCCAGCTTACTGGTAATAAATCTTGTGGGCTAAGTTCACCTTTGTCTTTACCTGATGCGGTAACCAACGCCGTATTGTCAGTTTGACGGATCGAGAAATTGCCGCCGGTGGCGGGTACCCAGTGGCGGCTGGCGATCCAACGGCCTAAAGTGCATAGCGCAATAGCGTTTGGATTAAGTTGTTGCACCTGTGCGGTATTATTCATCAGAACCTTACCTTCATAACGGTTTGCCTCATCGCGGGAAATAATAAAGCCATACGTTTAAGTGTTTAAGCGTATAGATGTCTATACATGAAATAAGCCAAATGATAGCATTGAAGGCGGTTTTCGCAACTTTTTCTGCACTTATGTCGATAGTTTCCAAGTTACCTGCGGTAGGTACCACCATCTTTAGTCAGATGTCGCAATTAGCGGCAGAGCATCATGCCATTAATCTGTCGCAAGGTTTTCCGGATTTTGCAGCTAATCCGTTCCTGTTACAGCGCTTAGCTAAGCACAGTGCGGAGGGTTTAAATCAATATGCGCCGATGCCTGGTGTGCCGATGTTACGAGCACAAATTGCGGCGTTAACCGCGCGTTGTTATCAGCGACAGGTCTGTGCCGATAATGAGATCACGGTAACGTCAGGTGCAACGGAAGCCTTATTTGTGGCAATCCAAATGCTCGTGCAGCCTGGTGATGAGGTTCTGCTGTTTGATCCCGCCTACGACAGTTATGCTCCGGCAATTCAGTTAGCCGGTGGTACGCCCGTGCATGTTAGGCTGCAAGCACCTGATTATCAGGTTGACTGGTCACTAGTATCCGCGGTGATGACGCCTCGGACCCGATTAATTATCGTCAATAGCCCGCATAACCCCACCGGTATGGTGTTTAAGGAATCAGACTGGCTGGCTTTACAGCAGTTGGTGCTGACACATCAACTGTATTGCATCAGTGACGAAGTGTATGAGCACATGGTGTTTGACCAGGCTGCACAACTGAGTGCGCATTGTTTCGCGGCATTAGCGGCGCGTACCGTGGTGGTATCCTCTTTTGGTAAAACCTTTCATGTTACTGGCTGGAAATTAGGCTATGCCATAGCCCCGCCTTCGTTCACCGCTGAGTTTAGAAAGATTCATCAATATGTCACCTTTGCCAGTTTTACGCCGGCCCAATATGCCATTGCGGATATGTTGCAACAGCAACCCGAACAGGTTGCCGAGTTGGGGCAATTTTATCAGCAAAAGCGTGATTTTTTTGCTGCGGCGCTAGCGACTAGCCGATTTACCTTGCTTCCCTGTGCCGGCACTTACTTTCAGTTGTTAGATTACCGTGCAATTGCTGCCGAAATGACCGATGTGCAGTTTTGTCAGTGGCTCACCACTGAGCATAAAGTGGCAGCCATTCCGCTTTCTGTGTTTTATCAGCAAGGTTCAGCAGATCGGATTATTCGTTTATGTTTTGCTAAAGAGCAACATACTTTGGCGCAGGCTGCGGAGATCTTATGTCAACTTTAAAGGTCGCGGTGCTGCAAACCACGTTAGTGTGGCAAGATTGCCACGCAAACCTGACTCAGTTGACGGCGCAATTAGCTGATTTAGAGCAGGTAGACTTAATTGTGCTACCCGAAATGTTTAGTACTGGCTTTAGTATGGACAGCTCGCAAGTGGCAGAGCCTGAACCGGGTGAGGCCTTGTTGTGGTTAAAACAGCAAGCTGCGTTGTATCAGGCGGCCATCACTGGCTCAGTTGCTGTGCGCACGGCAGAAGATCATCGGGTAAATCGATTATATTTTGTGACGCCGGATGGCGCAGTGCAATTTTATGATAAGCGGCATTTGTTCCGTATGGCCGGAGAGCATCATGCTTATCAGGCTGGGCAGCAGCGCGTTATTGTTAATTACCGTGGCTGGCGCATCTTGCTCCAAGTCTGTTATGACCTGCGTTTTCCCGTATTTAGCCGTAATAAAAATGACTATGATGCGATGATCTACGTGGCTAACTGGCCAGCACCGCGCAGTCGTGCCTGGTGGGTGTTATTGCAAGCGCGGGCGATTGAAAATCAAGCTTATGTGTTTGGCTGTAATCGGGTGGGTCAAGATGGTAATGGTATGCAGTATGCGGGTGACAGTTTAATTGTGGACTATCTGGGAAAGCCAATAGCAGAGCTTGCCGCAGACGAAGCCGGAGTGCTCTATGCCACAGCCGATCTTAAGGCATTACATGCTTTTCGTGAAAAATTTCCAGCCGCTTTAGATGCCGACCACTTTAACTTGCTTTAGCCTTAAAACGTGATCCGCCTTACTGCCTAGCAGGGATGAAGCAATTTTTTCGCTGATACCGAAGCTCCTTCGGTCAGCATTTTGGAGTAGGTTATGTCGCGTGCAGCGCCAACCGTAGTGATTTTTAGTGGTTTTTTTCTGTTAGGTAATTTGATCATTTTATGGGGCATTTTATTGCCTGATATGGCCAAAGACCTACAAATGTCGACCAGTATCAGTGGTCTATTTTTTAGTTTGTTGTCGATGGGTGCCATTTTTGGGGCGGTGATGGGCGGCAAATATGCGCAGCGTTTTCACTTTTTAAGGTTGTTTGCCAGCTTGGCGTTGGTTGAAACCTTGTTACTGTTATTGTTCTCATTTATTACTCGCTGGCAGTTATTACTGCCGCTCATCGTGTTAGTGGGCATGACTTACGCGGTGATGTTTACTGTGGGCCACACCTTGATCGCGAGATTGTTTGCGAATAAACGCGCCGCGATGATGGGCCTGATGGATTTTATGTTTAGTTTAGGGACCTTGGCCGCGCCCTTATGGGTCGTAGTGTTATTTTGGGTGCTAGACGACTGGCGCTGGCCGCTGCGTTTTATTGCGTTGGGTCTACTGCTATTAGGGTTTTACAGCTTATATGTCGCCAAGGCGCAGCCACAAATGGCCAGTAAGGCGGAGCACAAAGGCAGTAGTTTGTCTTATGTCAAAGTGCTGCGCCAGCCGCTATTTTTTTTAATGTTTTTGGTGATGATTGGCTACGGCGCAGCCGAGTGGGGCCAAGGTAATTGGTTTGTCAGTTACGCAGCAGACGGTATCGGTATAGAAACCGAGCAAGCGCGATTATTACTTGCTTGGTTTACCGGTGGTATGGTGCTCAGCCGCTTGGGCTTCGCTTTATTACTCCGGTGGTGTAGCCCAGCGCAATTAATGTTGCTGCTAGCCTCGCTCGCACTGAGTGGTGCTTTGTTATTAAAACTGAGTGTCGGTTTGCCACAACTTACCGCAGGTAATGTATTACTGGGCTTAGGCATCGGCGGCTTATTTCCACTGATGTTGGCAACCGCGATGGGTATGGATAGTGATAATGGCCCTGTGTTATCGGGTATTGCCAGCATTGGCACTTCTGTGGGCTTTCAATTTGCCGGTTTAGCCACTGGGGTATGGGCGGAACAGGCTGGTATTTTAAACGCTTACTGGTTAGTACCTTTAGCCTGTGGCTGGCTACTGCTGATGATTATGTTGTTTTGCCGTCGTTTAACGTCATTAACCGCAAGCGCTTGACCGCAGCGAAAAACCCAGCAAAACTATATGCCCATTAGTCACTGAGTTTTAGCTGTGAAGACAATTAATTGGGCCGCGTTAGAAGCGGCCGCAAAAGACGCCGCTGCGCAGGCATACGCCCCTTATAGTCAATTCCCTGTAGGCGTGGCTGTACTGACCGAGAATGGCCACATCTTTGCTGGTTGTAACGTTGAAAATGCTTCTTACGGTGCAACGGTATGTGCAGAGCGCAATGCCATCGCCGCTGCCGTGTTGGCGGGGCATCGTAAATTACTGGCCGTGATGGTCTATACCCCACAAGAAAAGCTGACACCGCCTTGCGGTATGTGTCGTCAGGTGATTGCAGAATTTTTCCAACCAGACAGCCCTATTGCCAGTTGTAACCATTTAGGTCAACAGCAACATTGGGAACTGCAATACTTATTACCCGATGCCTTTACCCCTAACTATTTAGCTGCTAGTAACAAGATATCAAAGGATTAAGCATGGCGATCCCACAGGAAATTATTAAAACAAAACGGAATGGCCAAGTATTAACTGAGGCCGAGATTAAACAGTTCGTACAAGGTTTAACAGACGACAGCTTTAGCGATAGCCAAGCGGCTGCGCTGGCCATGGCCATTTATTTAAACGGTATGACGGTAGCCGAGACCGTATCCTTAACGTTAGCGATGCGCGATTCAGGCACGGTATTGAATTGGCAAGGTCAGTTAAATGGCCCGGTAGTTGATAAACACAGTACGGGTGGTGTGGGTGATAAAGTCACGCTCATGTTAGCTCCGATGGTCGCAGCCTGTGGTGCCTATATGCCAAGTATTGCCGGCCGCGGGTTGGGCCATACGGGGGGCACAGTAGACAAACTGGAAGCAATCCCAGGCTATAGCTGTACGCAATCACTGAGCCGTATTCGCCAACTGTTACCTGAGTTAGGTTGCGTTATTGTTGGTCAAAGTAGTGAGCTCGCCCCTGCAGATCGTCGTTTGTATGGCATTCGTGATGTGACGGCCACGGTAGAATCTATACCACTGATTACCGCGTCTATTTTGTCGAAAAAGTTGTCTGAAGGCTTAGATGTGCTGGTGATGGACGTTAAAGTGGGCAATGGGGCCATTATGGCAACGGCGGATGATGCTGCTGCGCTGGCGAACAGCATTGTTAACACTGCAACCGGTGCAGGTGTCGCTACGCGCGCGTTAATTACTGATATGAATCAAATCTTAGGGGCTACTGCGGGTAATGCGTTAGAAGTGATGGAAACGCTGGATTATTTAACCGGTAAATACCGAGAGCCAAGATTACATCAATTAACCTTAGAACTGGGTGCGAATATGCTGGTTCTAGGCAAGGTGTATGCCGATAAAGCCGCTGCAGTAGCTGCGTTAGAGCACAGTTTGAGTTCGGGTAAAGCGGCAGAGATTTTTGCGAAGATGGTCAGTGCCATGGGTGGCCCCGCAGACTTGTTTGAAAAGCCTGCGCAATATTTAGCGGCAGCACCAGTGAGTTTAGTGATCGAGTCACCTCAAGCAGGAGAACTGCACTATGCCAACACCGTTGGTTTAGGCATGGCCGTTGTAAGATTGGGTGGAGGGCGTTCGCATCCTGCACAGAAAATTGACCCTGCGGTTGGCTTTAGTCAGATTGTAAGTGCGGGAAATCAAGTCAGTATAGGGCAACCTTTAGCCACCGTGCATGCGGCAACCACGGCTGCAGCCGAGATGGCAAAAGCAGAATTTTTAGCTGCGTGTCGTTTTGACCGTACCGCGGTAGCACCGTTAGTACATCAAGTAATTGGCTAACGCGAGTAACGGTTTGCTATTGAGATTTTTTAAGCGGTGTTTTTACGCACGAAACGAGTAGTGCATAACGTGCTATGCGGTTCGTTTTGTTAAATGCGGCATACAGTCATAAAAAAACCGGCTTGCGCCGGTTTTTTTATTAACAACTCAACTTAAGACTTTTGACGCTTCATCGCATCAAAGAATTCGTCGTTTGTTTTAGTCATTAACAACTTATCGATAAGGAATTCCATACAATCGGTTTCATCCATGGGATGTAAGATTTTCCGCAGGATCCACATTTTTTGTAGTTCTTCTGGTGACGCCAGTAATTCTTCACGGCGCGTACCTGAACGGTTAAAGTCGATAGCAGGGAACACACGGCGCTCAGCGATTTTCCGCGATAAGTGCAGTTCCATGTTACCGGTACCTTTAAATTCTTCGTAGATAACCTCGTCCATTTTAGAACCGGTATCTACTAAGGCTGTGGCGATAATGGTTAAACTGCCGCCTTCCTCAACGTTACGTGCCGCACCAAAGAAACGCTTTGGTTTGTGCAAGGCGTTTGCATCCACACCACCGGTTAATACCTTGCCTGAGCTAGGGATCACGGTGTTGTAAGCGCGAGCTAAACGCGTAATCGAGTCAAGCAGGATGATCACGTCTTTCTTGTGTTCAACCAAGCGCTTGGCTTTTTCGATAACCATTTCAGCAACTTGTACGTGACGGCTAGCCGGTTCATCAAAGGTAGATGCAATTACTTCCCCTTTCACTAAACGCTGCATCTCGGTGACTTCTTCTGGGCGTTCGTCGATTAACAACACCATCAGCACACAATCAGGATGATTGGCGGCGATAGATTGGGCTATGTTTTGCAACAGAATGGTTTTACCGGCTTTTGGTGGCGCGACAATTAACCCGCGCTGCCCTTTACCGATAGGTGAGGCTAAGTCTAGGACACGTGCCGTGATATCTTCGCGGCTACCGTTACCCCGTTCCATGCGTAAACGTGAGTTCGCATGCAGCGGCGTTAAGTTTTCGAATAAGATTTTGTTACGAGCATGCTCAGGTTTGCCGAAGTTAACTTCGCTGACTTTTAGCAGGGCGAAGTATCGCTCACCTTCTTTAGGTGGCCGAATTAAACCGGAAATGCTGTCACCCGTACGCAAGTTAAAGCGGCGGATCTGGCTAGGCGAGACATAGATATCGTCTGGGCCAGCTAGGTACGAGCTGTCAGAGGAACGAAGGAAACCAAAGCCATCCTGTAAGATTTCTAAGCAACCATCACCGTAAATTTCTTCACCGTTTTTGGCATGGGATTTAAGGATGGCGAAAATGATATCTTGTTTGCGCAGACGAGCCATGTTCTCTTGGCCCATAGACTCAGCTAACTCAACCAGCTCGCTAATTGGCTTCAGTTTCAGTTCTGTTAAATGCATATTTGATGGGTTCTTGTTGGTGGAAACAGATTAAATGCTTATCAATTCGATAAATATGGGATAGAAGTTGGTTTATTCGACAGACAAGCGTGGTTCAGGGTGTTTGCTACTGCACACAATAGCAGCTGCGATAACGTCCGTCCAGCGGACAATAGAAAAAAGGCGTACAAAAAATACGCCTTTTTAGCGCATCGTTAGATATTGCTGTCTAAAAACTGCTTTAATTGCGTTTTTGACAGAGCACCTACTTTAGTAGCGGCAACTTGACCATTCTTGAATAAAAGTAAGGTTGGAATGCCACGAATACCAAATTTTGGTGGTGTGTTCGGGTTTTGGTCGATGTTGACCTTGGCCACTGCAACTTTACCCGCATATTCAGATGCGACATCATCCAGGATCGGCGCGATCATTTTACATGGGCCACACCATTCCGCCCAGAAATCAACCAGTACTGGCGTTTCTGCTTTTAATACATCAGCTTCAAAGCTGTCGTCAGAAACCTGTAAAATATGTTCGCTCATCTATTTCTCCGTTCATGCTGTGCAGTTACACTGCAAAAAATATATTATCAATTTAATCGCGGCTGTTTCTTATTGCAAGCGTAACAGTTATGCTAGGTAGATATGAATAAAACACACTTAACATCGCATAAATTCGCCGATTTCGGATTGGCACCACAGGTTCTTGACGCTCTTGCAGCGCAAGGTTATGACTATTGTACGCCAATTCAGGCACAATGTTTACCCCTAGCGCTTGCTGGGAAAGACATTGCAGGTCAAGCACAGACGGGTACGGGTAAAACACTCGCTTTCCTTACTGCGACCTTCCATCATCTGCTTACGCATGAACCCAAGGGTTCAGGTCAACCTCGCGCCATCATAATGGCTCCTACGCGAGAGTTGGCAGTTCAGATCCATAATGATGCCGTTATGCTAGCGCAAAAATCGAATCTGCGCCTTGGCTTGATTTATGGGGGCGAGGGTTACGATTCTCAACGCCAATTGTTGGAACAAGGCGTAGATATTTTGATCGGCACTACCGGTCGCTTAATTGATTATTTAAAACAAGGCTTATTTGAGCTGTCACAAATTCAAGTGGTGGTGTTAGATGAAGCTGATCGCATGTTCGATCTGGGCTTTATCAAAGACATCCGCTTTATGTTTAATCGTATGCCGCCAGTCACTGAGCGGTTAAGTTTACTTTTTTCAGCTACTTTGTCTTACAAGGTACAAGAACTGGCCTTTGAAAAAATGAATCAGCCAGTGCATATCCATATCGCACCAGAAGAAATGACCGGCAGCCGGATCAGTGAAGAGCTGTTTTATCCAGCACATGAGCACAAAATGGCTTTGTTGCTGACGTTATTAGAAGAAGAATGGCCAGATAAAGCCATTGTTTTTGCGAATACTAAGCACGCCTGTGAAGACGTGTATCATTGGTTAGATGCTGATGGTCACCGCGTCGGTTTACTGACTGGCGATGTTATTCAAAAGAAACGTTTAAAAATTCTCGACGATTTTACAACCGGTAAGTTAGATATTTTAGTTGCCACCGATGTGGCTGCGCGTGGTTTGCATATTCCGATGGTTAGTCATGTATTTAACTATGACTTACCCGATGATTGCGAAGATTATGTGCATCGTATTGGTCGAACCGGCCGTGCGGGTGAAAGTGGTAAAGCGATCAGTTTTGCATGTGAGCGTTATGCCCTAAACTTAACCGCGATCGAAGATTATATTCGGCATCCGGTACCTGTTACCCAGTATGATGCTGATGCCTTGTTAACTGATGTTACACCACCGAAGCCACGTGTTAGACGCCGTCCAGCACAAGCACGAAGTGGTGCAGGTAACCGCGGTAATAGTGGACGCCCGAGTAATGGCACAAGATCTCCTCGCAGCCGCCCTAGATAATCACTCCCTCGACAGCGATCACGCTGCCTCGATACGCTCACCGCATAGTGATATTTATGCGGTGATTGATCTCGGCTCCAACAGTTTTCATATGTTGATGGTCAAAGTGGTTGGCGGTTCTGTGCAAGTTATTGGCCGGGTTAAACGCAAAGTACGTTTGGCTGCGGGTTTAAATGACAACTTAGTCCTCAGCCACAAAGCCATGAAACGTGGTTGGGAGTGTTTGGCGTTATTTGCCGAGCGCTTGCAAGATATTCCGGCTGAAAATATTCGCATCGTCGGGACTGCCACCTTACGTTTAGCCCAAAACGTCAAAGTGTTTTTGCAAGAAGCAGAAGCTATCCTTGGCCAACAGGTGCAAGTGATTAGCGGTGAAGACGAAGCGCGCATTATTTACTTAGGTGTTGCACATACCTCCAATAGCGACAGCAACCGCTTGGTGATCGATATTGGCGGTGCCAGTACCGAGGTCGTCATTGGCCAGGGTTTTACACCGACTTTACTATCTAGCCTGAATATGGGCTGCGTAACCTACCTTGAGCGTTATTTTACAGACCAACAATTAAGCGAAGATAATTTCTCGGCGGCGATTCAAGCGGCTGAAACGGAGATCGTTAAGATCCGTGATTCTTTTCTTAATGAAGGTTGGCAAATTGCGGTGGGGGCGTCAGGCACCGTGCAAGCCATGCAAGAAATCTTGGTGGCACAGGGCAAAGACGAAGTGATTACACTGCGCCGTTTAGAAGACATTATGCAGCAAGCCATGGCGTGTGGTCCGGTTGAGCAATTAAGTATCTTAGGTTTAGCGCAAGAACGTAAACAAGTGTTTGCCTCTGGTTTAGCGATTTTGATTGCGCTGTTTCGGCAGCTACAAATCAGTGGCATGACCTTGTCCGGTGGCGCTTTACGCGAAGGCGTGCTGTATAGCATGTTGCCAGGCCTGCAAGACAGTAATGTGCGTAATCGTACGGTAAACAGCTTGATGGTACGTTACTTTATTGACCAGCAACATGCCGAGCGGGTTGCCGAGATGGCGACGGAGTTGGCTGGGCAATTACAAAGCCGTTGGGATCTGCAAAAGTTTGAAGGGCACAGCATGCTTCGTTCTGGTGCCTTATTGCATGAGCTGGGCTTACTGATTGAATACAAAAATCATCATCATCATGGTGCTTATATTATCAATCATTCTGACTTGCCCGGGTTTACCCGTGCGCAACAGCAGCTAGTGATGGCTTTGGTGTATAACCATCGTGCTGATATCGCACGGGAAGTGATCGCCAGACAAACCATGACCTCGGTGTTATTAACCGTGCGTTTGACGCGGATCTTACGTTTAGCGGTGATTATGTCGATGCGGCGTCGGCTAGAGGCTTTACCGCAGGTAACGATTAGCGCTAAGGCAGAAACCCTGACTTTAACGATGCCAGCGGGTTGGCTAGAGCAGCATCCGTTAATGCGTGCCGAGTTAGAACAAGAAGTGCAATATCAGCAACAAGCGGGTTGGGAATTAATTATCAATTAAGTCTGCTTGCCGCCATTGTTAAAAGCAAGGCAGCAAGCAACCTCTTGTCGCTTAACCGTTTTGTTTTAACCAGATCGCGACCTTCTTCGCAAAATACGTCAAAATGCCATCTGCGCCTGCCCGTTTAAAGGCTAATAACGACTCCATAACCACCGGTTGCTCTGCTAGCCAGCCATTTTGAATAGCGGCCATGTGCATGGCGTATTCACCACTAACCTGGTAGGCAAAAGTCGGCACGCCAAACTCGTCTTTCACGCGACGGACAATATCCAGATAAGGCATACCTGGCTTTACCATGACCATATCCGCGCCTTCTTCTAGATCCATGGCCACTTCGTGCAGGGCTTCATTGCTGTTTGCCGGATCCATCTGGTAATTCTTTTTATTGCCGCCTTTTAGGTTGCCAGCTGAGCCAACCGCATCGCGGAACGGGCCATAATAGCTGGAGGCATATTTAGCAGAGTAAGCCATGATACGGGTATTCACATAACCGGCTTCTTCTAATGCTTCGCGGATCGCCCCAATTCGACCATCCATCATATCAGAGGGCGCCACCACATCGGCACCGGCTGCGGCATGCGACAATGCCTGTTTTACCAATGCTGCGGTGGTAATGTCGTTTTGTACATAACCCTTTTCATCAATAATGCCGTCTTGGCCATGCGTGGTAAAAGGATCTAATGCCACATCGGTAATGATGCCCAATTCGGGTGTATGTTGCTTTAATAACTGAACTGCGCGCTGCGCTAAACCATCGGGGTTCCACGCCTCTTCAGCGGTTAATGATTTATTGGCGGCTGGGGTGACTGGAAACAACGCGATAGCAGGGATCCCGAGTGCGACTAATGCTTTGGCTTCCTCAAGTAACAAATCCAGTGTTAGCCGCTCTATACCCGGCATTGAGGCAATGGCTTCGCGTTTATTAACACCGTCGATAATGAACATCGGATAAATCAGGTCGTTCACTGTTAGCTGATTTTCTGCCATTAAACGTCGGCTAAAATCATGCTCACGCATGCGGCGTAAACGGCTAGCAGGAAAAAAACGGTTAGTGTGCATCAGTAAGATCCTCAACGGGTAATTGCAATAAACGACAGCTATTTTGGTAACTCTGCTCGGCTACTTGCGCTAAGCTTTGCCCCGTTAAACGCGCAACTTCGGCGCCAATAGCAGGCAATAAAGCGGGCGTATTATGCCGAGGGCGCGGCCTGATAGTTCGGGGGGTTAAATAGGGTGCGTCGGTTTCTAAGATTAAACGATCGGCCGGTAAATATTGAATAGCTTGTTGTAAGGCTTGGCCTCGGCGCTCGTCACATAACCAACCGGTAATACCAATATAAAGCCCAAGCTCAAGGTAGGCTTTCAGTTGGTTAGTATCGCCCGTAAAACAATGGGCAATGCCACCGCGAAGCGGGGGTTGTTCTTTTAGCATGGCTATTTGCGTAGCAAAGGCATCGCGTTCGTGCAGATACACGGGTAATTGATACTGCTTAGCCAGCGTGAGCTGTTCGGCAAAGACCTGTTGTTGTTGGTCGCGTGGTGAAAAATTGCGATTAAAGTCTAAGCCACATTCGCCTATCGCCAATACATGGTTTGCTTGCAGCTGCAGGGCAAGTTGTTGCAGCCAGTCTGCTCCGACGTTGGCCGCTTGGTGCGGGTGCACGCCAGCAGTACTGTAACAACCGGTATGTTGCTGGCAAAAGCTGAGATTTTTCTGGCTTTCGGCTAAGTCGCTACTAATTAATAAACAATCAGTGACACCCGCGGCATTTGCTGCAGCGATAATGGCGCTTTCTTGGGCCGCGAATTGGGCACTAAAAAGATTAAGCCCACAGTCAAACCAGCGCATGATTAGTCAATGCGTCTTACTTTAAGCGTACGGTTGTTTTTATCATTGGCTAGATAAAACGATCCGACCGCGCCACGCTTAATATGATGTGCCTCACCTACACTGATGGGATAAAAACCAGAATGAGTTTGACGCCACACTTGGTCATTCTCAAATTCCACAATGACCTCTTTACGCAAGCTATAGCTGACTTTTCGCACGATAGAAGTGATTTGCTCAATATTATCCACGGCTTGCTTACGTTCGTGACCAAATTGGCTTTCTATCGTTTTAAGATCAACTTCGGCTGCAACCTCAGGCTTAGTTTGCACGACTTCTGCAGGTGCAAGTGTTGGTGCTGAAGTACTTAACGTATTGGTCGATGTATTAATGGCATCATAACAGGCCAAGCGTTGCGCTGTTTGCGTTAGCGTGCGGCACTGTTCAAGTGCATTCGCAAGGGGGCTTTGTGCCATGCTGATCGGGCTGAAACACAGCAGTAAACTGCTAATTGTTAACAAGCGTTTGATCATGGTTGTTGCTCCTCAGTGTTGTCTGCTGCACTGTTATCGGCTTTAGGCTCATAAAAGCGGCTAAGCCACAGGCCCACTTCAAATAGCATCCACATTGGAATAGCCAATAACGTTTGTGATAACACATCTGGTGGGGTTAATAGCATGCCGAGAATAAAGGCCCCGACAATAATGTAAGGCCGTTTTTCTGCCAAGGTGGCACGGCTAACGCTACCACTCCATACCAGTAATAGAATGGCGATAGGAATTTCAAAGGACAAACCAAAAGCAAAAAACAGCTTCAGAACAAAGTCTAGGTAACTGGTAATGTCAGTGGCAATGGTTACACCTTCTGGCGCGACGCTAGTGAAAAAGGCAAAAACCAAGGGAAAGACAATAAAATAAGCGAAAGCGATGCCACCATAAAATAACAAGGTACTACTGGCCACTAACGGCGCCATTAAGCGTTTTTCCCGGCTGTATAGCGCTGGGGCAATAAACTGCCACACTTGCAGTAAAATATAGGGAATCGCTAAACAAATAGAGACCATAAAGGTTAATTTAAACGGCGCAAAGAAAGGCGCAGCCACATCGGTGGCAATCATGCTGGTACCTTCTGGTAGCACCGCCAGCAAGGGTTTGGCTAGTAAAGCGTAGATGTCGCGTGCAAAATAAGCCAAACAAAGGAATACCACTAATACTGCAATAACAGAGCGCAGTATTCTATTGCGTAATTCAATTAAGTGACCAAGAAGGCTATTAGGATCCGGTTTTGTTTTCATCTTTTACGACAGTCTCACTGGAAGTAGGGGTGAGGTCTTTGCCAAGTTGTTGAGTTAAGTTGTTCAATGACATTTGGGCATTGGATGGTCTTACCGAATTTGCCGCTTCAGTTAATTCTTTGATGGCTGCTTTTTCATCATCACTAAGATTAAGTAAGTTTTTAGCTTCAGCATCTTTAAGTTTTTGATGTAATTCGTGTATCCGTAGGTTGTCGCTGAGTTCGGCTTGCATTTGTTGGCCAAACTGCTTCACGCTACGCACTGTTTTCATGGTACTGCGGATAGCACCTGGTAAACGTTCTGGCCCAAGCACGAGTAACGCTACTATGGCAATGACGAGGAGTTCCCAAAAGCCCATAGTTAGTGTTTATCTTTCTCAGAGTTAACAGACTGTGTAGAAGTTGACTCAGTTGCACCATGCGATTTCTCAGCAAGTTGCTCTGGTTTTTTAAAGCTTTCGTCTGTTTCGTCGTCGGCTTTTTCATCTTTTACTGAGTTACGAAACCCTTTGATAGCAGCGCCAAGATCATTGCCTATGCTGCCTAGACGTTTCGTGCCAAACAATAACACCACGATGACTAAGACAATTAATAATTGCCAAATACTGATACCCATGTTGCACTCCTCATCGATGCTAAAACTATGTTATGCGCTGGCTAAGCCAAAAGGGCTTTAATTACAAAGAAGGCGGCGAACAGCCCCAGTGTGGTAGAAAGCCAAGTGTTCCCTTGATTGAACGTTATACTAGCACTAATCACGCTGGCTGCAGCAAGAATAGCGTTAATTATTTGCCGTTTGCTTTGTTGTTGCTGCAGTTGCAGTTGTTGTAGTTGCAATAACAAGGCTTGCTGTTGTTGTGGGCCTTGCTGCAAATAGCGATGAAATAATTCCGGCATTTGCGGCATCTTTTCAGCCCAAAACGGCAGGTTCTCTTTTACCTGGCGCCAAATAGCGGGTAAACCGACTTGTTGTTTTACCCAATTTTCTAAAAAGGGTTTCGCTGTTTTCCACAGATCCAGCTGCGGATAGAGCTGGCGACCAAGCCCTTCGATATAAAGCAAGGTTTTTTGTAAAAGTACCAGTTGCGGCTGTACCTGCATTTCAAAGCGTCGCGCGGTATTAAATAAATTGAGCAGGACTTGGCCAAAGGAAATTTCGGCCAACGGTTTTTGAAAGATAGGTTCACACACGGTACGGATTGCGCTTTCAAACTCTTCTACTTTGGTATGAGCCGGTACCCAGCCCGAATCCAGATGAAGTTGTGCCACTTTGCGATAATCACGGTTAAAAAAGGCGACAAAGTTTTCAGCTAAATAGCGTTTATCTTCAGCATTTAAGGTGCCCACGATGCCACAGTCGATGCCGATGTACAGTGGGTTCTCGGGATGTTCACGCGAGACAAAGATATTACCCGGATGCATATCGGCGTGAAAAAAACTGTCGCGAAACACCTGCGTAAAAAACACTTCTACACCGCGTTTGGCCAGCAATTCCATGTCGGTGCCTTGTGCTTGCAGCGCCGGAATATCCGATACTGGAATACCATAAATACGTTCCATCACCATGACATTGTTGCGACAGTGATCAGCGTAAACCAAAGGAATATACAGCGAATCTGAGCCTTCGAAATTACGTTTTAATTGAATGGCATTGGCGGCTTCACGTTGTAAATCTAATTCATCTAAAATGGTTTTGCGGTATTCCGCGACGACTTCGCGTGGTCGCAAACGTTTGCCGTCAGGTAAAAACCGTGCTGCAATTTGCGCTAAGCTATCCATTAGCGCTAAATCAGCCAAAATTTGTTTGCGAATACCGGGGCGGATCACTTTGATTACGACGTCTGCGATACGGCCATCGTCTTGGCGCAATTGCGCGGTATGCACTTGGGCAATCGAGGCTGAGGCTAAAGGTGTCACATCAAAATCGGCAAATAAATCACTGATGTGGTTTAACCCTAGTGCTTGCTCGATCAGTTGCTGTGCTTCCTCTCCAGGAAATGGCGCCACTTTATCCTGCAAAATACTTAATTCATCCACCAAGGCGGCGGGAAGCAGGTCACGGCGAGTTGAGAGCATTTGGCCAAATTTAATCCACACCGGCCCTAAACTTTGCAAGGCTAAACGCAATCTGGCGCCCACGGCGTGTTCTGGATAACGATTACGTAACCAAAAGGCACAACGACGGAATAAACGCGCGTACCAAGGTTGCCAGTGTTTTGGCAGTAGTTCGTCCAGACCGTATTGCAGCATAGTTTTTTGGATCTGGTAAAAACGACTTATCCGCACCTAAAGCTCCTGGTATTGTTTTAACTGGCGACGTAACATTTCTAATCGTGCCTGTAGCTCGCTAAGTTCTTGGGTAAATTGATCTGCTTCTAAACGGGTTGGGCTGAGCCGCAGTTCATCTTGAACCAACTCCAGTTGTAATTGACTGAGTAATTTTACTTTTTCTTGCAAATAGGCTTGTAACTGGCTCAAGGTAATACTGATTTTATGTGCTGCGGCATCACCGATATAGCCCGATAAAGCGTGCTGCCAATCGGGATTTAATTGCTGTAAAAAATAAGAAAATTGCTGGGCAACTTGTAAATCACCATCAATGTCTAGAGCATCACTTTTAATCAATTTAGTGAGCTGGCTGGGATCACGCAGCTGGCGTAAGGTCGCTAAATTTGTGGAGATTTTACAATCAGTAGCCTCGTTATGCATATTAATCAGTAACGAGTCATGACTGGCGCTAACCACTAAGGTTAAGTTTAAGTCGCGTAAACAAAAAGACAGCTGCTTGCCTTGCAGACGCTGTAAAGCAGGCTTACAAGCAGGATCCATCGCAATTAACTTACGGCTGAGTTTTTCAGCGATAGCACAAAGTAATTGCGGTAGTAAGGGTAACATTAGAATTTATACCCGCGGTGTAACGCTACAATACCGCCGGTTAAGTTTTCGTAGGTGACTTCGGCAAAGCCCGCAGCGCTCATCATGGCTTTTAAGGTGTCTTGGTCAGGGTGCATACGGATAGATTCTGCCAGATACTGATAGCTTTCTTTATCATTCGCAATTAATTGCCCCATAAAGGGCAATAAGCGGAACGAATATAAGTCGTAGGCCTTGCTTAACCATTCATGGCTAGGCTTAGAGAACTCCAGTACCAATAAGCGCCCCCCCGGCTTTAATACGCGAAAGATGGAACGTAAGGCGGCGTCTTTGTCGGTGACATTGCGTAAACCAAAGCCGATAGAAACGATATCAAAGCTGTTATCGGCAAAGGGTAGGGCTTCTGCATTCGCTTGCACATATTCAATATTATTGACCAAGCCCAAATCACGTAATTTATCACGGCCAACATTGAGCATCGATTCATTGATATCGGCTAATACTACCTTGCCAGTGGTGCCGACGCGTTTTGAGAAAAGTGCGGTAATGTCACCTGTTCCTCCGGCTAAATCAAGGACCTGCTGGCCAGGGCGCACACCACTACAATCAATGGTAAAGCGTTTCCACAACCGATGAATGCCCAGTGACATGACATCATTCATAATATCGTACTTGGCAGCTACCGAATGAAACACATCCGCAACCATGGCAACCTTTTGTTCTGCCGGTACCGATTTAAAGCCAAAATGTGTCGTGTTGTTGTTGGAATCGCTCATAACAGTGCCTGATTTAAATACTAGACTGTTAGTGTAAAAGATTACTGCAGCCGAGCCAACAGGCGTAACTGCAGAACAGGGGAAAATTCGGTAGTCAAGTCAACGACTGCCGTAAACGGCAACTTAGGCAAATGCTAGCATGCTTTCACTGGCAACTTGATTACGCCCACGCTGTTTAGCGAGCTGCATGATGCTGTCAGTACGTGCTAAGAACTGATACCAGTTTTCTGATGATTGATACAGGGCGACACCAAGAGAAATGGTGATTTTAGGCAAACTCTTTTTGTCTTTTGCAGAAATAAAACGGAGTTTTTCTACGCCTTTACGCACTTGTTCGGCAATTTCATTAGCAGTGCGTAAATCAACATCGGGTAGTAATAACAAGAATTGTTCGCCACCAGAACGAACAGGTAGGCCGCTTTCTTGCACATAACTGCGCACTTTAGTTGCCACTTTCGACAATATTATGTCGCCAATAAGATGACCATAATCCCGATTAAAGCGGCTGAAATGGTCTAAGTCGACCGCGATGGCCGCAATTTGTCGATCAGGCTGTTCACTAAGCCATAAATCAACTTGGCTTTGCATCGCTACGCGGTTATACAAGCCGGTTAAGGGGTCTTGTAAACGCTGTTGCTTGATTTGCTCAAGTTCATTGCGTAGTTGGTGGCTTTGTTGATTGGCACTTACCAGCTGTTGATTTAGCTGTTGCTGTTGTTTGCGGTAAGTCAGGGTAACTTGTTTTAACTCTGCTAATGCCGGTGGCATTGGCATGGCATCTTGTTCAAGTTTAAACACGGTATGATCAAGCTGATCAATAAAATCTTCAGTGGCTTCAGCCGCTAAGTCGGTATAACCAGACAGGCGCGTGACCATACCAGAAACATCTTGCAGTAACTGCTCTTGTTGTTGTTGTTCGGGAAGCAAATGACGGTTGTATAACTCCGCCATAATGAAATCATCAAAGCGGGCTTTTGCAGCCAGTTTTTCTTCAATTGCTTGGCACAACGCGTTGTTGTTACCACTGATATACTCATACCCAACCGTGTAGTTTGTCGGATGAGCCGCCAGCTGGTTATGTTTCAGAAAAGCAACGACTTGAGCGGCTTTATCCGTGGCTTGCTGCATCGTATCTTTATACTTCATAGCACGACTTAGAGCTCCGTTAACGGTAAGCTGTTAATTTACAAAACCATAGTACGTGATATAACGTCAGTGGCAACAGGTTTTATGGATAATTTGTTATATTCAGTGAATAAATCCCAAAGTTGATACGGAAATTAAAATTCCATTACTTAATTCTCACGATAGACATCAGTAATACTGCGTTTCGTAGGGCTGCTATCTGAGAATAAAGCCGCTACAATCAAGAATGAGCGATTAAAACAGGGTGTGTTTATGCTAATGACAATAAAAAGAGTGGCAGGCGTATTAACCGCATTAGCCTTGCTGAGTGGTTGTGCTTCAAAAGCGCCCGCACCAGCAGCCTTAAGTTTTGAAGAGGTGGCAAATACCATTTGGTTGGCGGAAAGAGCTCTTCAAACTGCCGCACCAGGGCAGTTAATGGATATGTCTGCTGAGGCCATGAGCTTGCGGCAAAATCAGCGTTTAGCATTACAGCAACGTTTATTGGCGATTGACAGCTCGCAGTTAACTGAACAAGAGCAAATTGACCATGCCATTTTGGCCTATCGTTTAGCTGATGAAATTGACCAGTATCGTTTTAATGCCCATCTGATGCCGCTGACATCTGAATCCGGTTTTCATACTGCTTTAGCGTTTAGCTTGCAGCGTACTGCCATCAAAGACATTAACGATATCGAGCAGTACTTACAGAAGTTAGCAGCGGTACCCCAGTATATGTCGCAGCAAATTAGCTGGATGCGTCAAGGTTTAAGTCAGGGTATTACTCAACCTAAGGCCGTGCTGGCGGGATACGAGCAAAGTATTAGCTCTTATATTGTGACAAATATAGAACAAAGCGTATTTTTTCAGCCTTTATTGCAAAAGCCGGCGGCTGTAACCGATATGCAATGGCAGCAGTATCAACAACAAGCCAAAAATGTAATCAGATTAGAAGTGAATACGGCTTTTCAAGCGTTTTATCAGTTTATGATTGATGAGTATCTGCCTGGGGCGCGGGATGATATTGCCGCAAGCAACTTGCCCGATGGTAAGGCGTTTTATCAAAATCGTTTAGAGCATTACACAACGTTAAAATTAACACCTGAACAGGTGCATGCTACCGGTGTGGCTGAAGTAAAACGTATTCGAGCTGAAATGCAGCAAGTGATTAATAGCTTGGGATTTGACGGCAGTTTTGCTGACTTTGTTCAGTTTTTACGCACCGATCCACAATTTTATCCGCAATCAGCAGACGAACTGCTGCGTTACGCCGCGTATTTGTCAAAACGCGCCGATGCGCAATTACCGCGTTTTTTCAAGCTATTGCCGCGGACACCTTATGGTGTGGTAGAAGTCCCTGCTGAAATTGCTCCTAAATACACAACCGGTCGTTATTCGGGAGCAACCCGTGATGATCAAGCGGGTTTTTACTGGGTTAATACCTATGCGTTAAATCGGCGGCCATTATATGAAATGGAAGCGTTAACGCTGCATGAAGCGGTGCCGGGCCATCATTTACAAATTTCCTTGGCCAGAGAGCAAGCAACACTGGCTGATTATCGTCGTTCATTTTACACCTCAGCTTTTGGTGAAGGCTGGGGCTTATACGCGGAGTACTTAGGTATTGAGATGGGTTTTTATCAGGATCCCTATAGTAACTTTGGCCGCTTAACTTATGAAATGTGGCGCGCCGCTAGATTAGTTGTGGATACCGGTATGCACAGTTTAGGTTGGAGTCGGCAACAGGCTATCGATTTCTTAGCACAAAATACGGCACTGTCGTTACATAATGTGCAAACCGAGATTGACCGTTACATCAGTTGGCCAGGGCAGGCTCTGTCGTATAAGTTGGGTGAGCTAACCATTAAACGTTTGCGACAAGAGGCCGAGCAGAAACTGGCTGAGCGTTTTGATATTCGAGAGTTTCATCAGGTGGTATTAGGTAATGGCAGTGTGCCATTAGCGGTGTTAGAGCAACAAGTTCGGCGTTATATTGCTCAAAAACTGGCTACAGAGTAGATAAATCAGTCTAAATAAGTATGCCGGCAAGTGCCGGCATACTTATTTTAAACCTGAAGCGAAGCTGTAATAAGCAGCAGGCAAACAAATTTAATGACGTAAGACAATATTGGGTGCGGTATCTATTTCACCATGATGATCAATGGCTGCCAGCTTGCCATCAAAATCAAGCACCGCAATTTTTCCAAATGCCATATTCCTAACAAACTGTAATTGGTAACCATACCGCTGCAGTTCAGAAACAGCAAATTTCTGAGCTAAGCTAAGTTGTTGCCAAAAATAATCAATGTCCCTATTAATCCGGCGCCTTTCTTGTGACTGAGTTGCAAACATACTGGGCTCCAAGATGGTTAAGATCGATTCATCTGCACTGCATTACTGTAAATCAAGTAATGATTGCCACTGTTCTTTAGATAACGGCATGACAGATAAACGATTTCCTCGTTGGGTTAACGAGTGATTTTTCATCATAACTGAGCTTTTGATTTTGTCCAACCTGACCACTTGCGAGAATCGTGTCAAATATCGCAAATCCACGGCGGTCCATCGCGGTTGCTCAGTTGTTGCTGTTTTATCATAGTATGGGCTGTCAGTTTGAAACTGACTGGGATCAGCGTAAGCCGCCCGGACAACTTCTACTATTCCTGCCAAACCTATAACGCGGCAACTGGAATGATAGATCAGCACTTGGTCGCCAATTTTTACGGCATCTCGTAAAAAGTTACGTGCCTGATAATTGCGCACACCCTCCCAAACAATAGCTTGTTCTGGCGCATTAGCAAAGTCATCAATGCTACATTCGGCCGGTTCTGTTTTAAATATCCAATAGTTCATTTTGCCAGTCTCCATGAATTACGGCAGAATAACAGGACTTTTTATCATGGAACAGGCCGGAATATGAGTCAGGTATTAGCAAATCTATTGTCTTTACTGAAGCTAGAAAGCATTGAGTTAGGGTTATATCGTGGCCAAAGTCAAGATTTAGGCTTCAAAGCGGTGTTTGGTGGCCAAGTGATGGGGCAGGCATTATCTGCGGCGAAAGAAACCTTACCTGAAGAGCGCAAAATCCATTCGTTTCACTCTTATTTTTTAAGACCCGGTGATGCCAGCAAACCGATTGTCTATGAAGTAGAAAACATCCGCGATGGTAAGAGTTTTAGCACCAGACGGATCAGCGCTATTCAATTTGGCAAACCCATTTTTTATATGACCGCGTCGTTTCAAACCGGTGAAGTGGGTTTTGAGCATCAAATTGCCATGCCCGAAGTACCGGCACCGGAAGAATTAGTTTCTGATTTAGACTTTTATCAGCAACATGCGGCACAAATTCCAGAGAAGTTACGCAGTAAATTTATCTGCGAAAAACCGATTGAAATGCGACCTGTCGATTTTCAAAACCCTTTTTCGCCACAAGTGAGTGCCGCTAAGCGTTTTGTTTGGTTTAAAGCTAATGGCAATATGCCGGATGATTTACGCGTGCATAAATATCTCTTAGCTTATGCCTCTGACTTTAATTTTTTACCCACGGCACTGCAACCGCATGGTCGCTCATTTTTAGCGCCAAACATGCAAGTGGCCACGATTGATCATGCCATGTGGTTTCACCATGATTTCCGCTTTGATGACTGGTTGTTATATGCAGTAGATAGCCCTGCGGCATCAGGCGGCCGTGGTTTGGTGCACGGCCACTTCTTTACGCGTGAGGGCCGCCTTGTAGCAACCACCATTCAACAGGGCGTTATTCGCGAGTATGCCAGTGCTGATTAAGCCCGACATTCTTTCGGCATAATGCTATTAATACTTTGCAGTACGTCACTGCGAAGCAGCACATTCACGGTTTGAGATAGGGTGCTAAGCTCTGCCGTGGCACATACTCGGTTGTCTTGATCCAACTGAGTATAGCCTGCCTGTTTTAGTGCCTGACTTAACGTGGCAAATAAATTTTTATCGTAGTATTCCGGCGCATTAATACCGTGTAGTGTTAGCAAGCGTTGCGCCAACTGATGGCTTTGCTGCTCTAAATCTGCACGATCTAATGGGCCATGCGCGCGCAATAAATTAAAGACCACAGCATAACGCTGTAAAGTATGCTCGGCATTATGTGCGAGCAGCTCCAGCATCACATATTCGCGACTGTGTTGAGAGGGCGCACGATAATACTCATCATCTAACCGGACTAAACCCTGATGCGTAAGTTGTTGCAAGATGGTTTTTACGTAGTTGCCTACCGAGGGCACATACAAAAATAATTCCTGGCGTAGCAAACTATACAATTGTTCGGCAATACGAATTAGCTGGCTTTGGCTCGTTTGTTGTTGATGTAAAACGGCTGAGGCTAAGATGGCTGGGATAATAAATAAATGCAGAATATTATTGCGATAATAGCTCATCAATACGGTATTAGCTGGCGTTAAGCTGATGACATCACCGAAACTATCCCGACTGACTTGGATTTTTTTCATCTGCAGGGCATGATCAATCATGTCTGTGGCAGACATATGCGGCAGTGTCACCAAGCTATGATAAGGGGCACCTTGTTGTAGTTGCAGGTAGCAGTCAAGTTGCTGGATCAGCTCTTGCCGACTAATGGCTTGTTTATCGCTGGCTAATAGCGCCAGTGACAGCAAATTAATGCTATTCAATGCCGCGGCCTGATTGATATGTCGCATAATTTGCTCAGACAATTTAGCCACCAGCGGGTTCAGCCACTGCGGTTTAGGCGCTTCAAGAGAATTAATCTCGCTTTTCCAATCCGGTATTTGCTGCGTTAAATACTGATTGAGTGAAATGGGTTCACCAAAATTAACATAGCCAAAGCCATAATCGCGTAAATTTCGGATCGCCTTAAGTACACCACCAATCGATTCCTTTTTCTTGCCAGAGCCCTGCAATTCACTGAGGTAAGTGTTTACTTCCATGACATGCTCATAACCCAGATAAACCGGCACTAAAGTAACGGGGCGATCGATGCCACGCAGCATTGATTGTACGGTCATCGCCAGCATGCCGGTTTTAGGGTTTAATAAACGTCCCGTGCGACTCCGGCCACCTTCGGTGTAGTACTTCACCGCATAACCTTTAATAAACAGCAAGCTTAAATATTCGCGAAAAACGGTTGAATACAACTTATTGCCACTAAAACTGCGTCGAATAAAAAATGCCCCGCCACGACGAAAAATCGTGCCTGCAGGCCAGAAATTTAAGTTAATGCCTGCGGCGATATGCGGTGGCACTAACCCCTGATGATAAATAATATAACTGAGTAGCAAGTAATCCATATGACTTCGATGGCAAGGTACATAAACAATTTCATGTCCTTTTTGCGCCAGATCGCGCAAAGTGTCGACATTATTGACCTTAATGCCAGCATAAAGCTTTTGCCATAACCATGTCAGAATACGATCACCAAAACGTAAAGTTGACGTGCGGTAATCGGCTGCAATCTCTTGCAGTAATTTGCGAGCTTCTTGTCGCGCTGCGGCGTAATCTCCATTGCGGTTAGCCGCTTCATCGGCGATGGCTTTTTTAACCGCAGGCGTGGCTAATAGCGCATTAAATAACTGACTGCGGTTCATCAGTTTTGGCCCTGTTGCTGCCAGTCTCTGTCGATAAAAGTGGATCCGTGACATGCGCAGCAGTTTTCTGGCAGTGCTGGCTTCAGCGCCAAATTGTCCAGCCATTTGTTGTAGATCTACTGGTTTACTTAAGCGCACCAGCGTGTGTCGACCTGAGATAAATACAATCAGTAACTTAGCTAACCAGTTAGGTGAATGTGCTTCCCCCAGTAACCATTTAATACTGTCTTCCTTACCTGGTGCACGGCCCCATAAGATCGAGATCGGCATCAGCTGTGCCTGTAATTTGGGGTTGGCTAAATGAGCCGCGAGTAATGTTTGTCCTTGCTTTAATGCACGGGTATCGCTGCGGCCACCAATGATTTGGTGAGGTTTTTCGAGAAATAAGATGCGTGATAATTTCTGCCCCCGCAGTTCGACATGGCTAAGCGGATCGGGCAAGGCTAGTTGCTGGCAAACGCGACGCAGCGTGGCGACATCACTGGCTGATTCGGTGTGGCATATATAAAATAATGGCCGTTCTTTATTAACTCCCAGTTGTTGTAGGGGGTTATCAGGAACGATTTTGAATTTAACGAGTAGGCGAATAGGCCATTTTAATAATAAGGTCAGTAACGACAAGCTTGAGAACATAATGATACCGAGCAAACTGAACAGTGCTAAGAATACCACAGCTGCGTAAGCTGGCAAATTCAGCTGCAGAACAACGCTTGGCATTTCGAAAAAGGCTGTATATACTGACAGTACTTACTGTATAGGTAGCCAGCATTATGAGACCATTAACGCCTCGTCAGGCCGAAATTCTGCAATTAATCAAAGATTACCAACAAGAAACCGGAATGCCACCCACGCGTGCCGAGATTGCGCTGCGTTTAGGTTTTAAATCTGCCAATGCAGCGGAAGAACATCTCAAAGCCTTAGCTAAAAAGGGGGTACTGGAAATGATGCCCGGTACCTCGCGAGGCATTCGTTTATTGGAAGACGATTCCGTTCCCGAGCAATTGGGTTTGCCTTTGGTGGGTAAAGTTGCCGCTGGCCAACCTATCTTAGCCGCTGAGCATGTACAAAATCATTATCAAATTGATGCGCATTTATTTAAACCCCATGCTGACTTTTTACTTCGGGTACAAGGTATGAGTATGCAAGATATCGGCATCCTCGATGGCGATCTGTTAGCCGTGCATAAAACCACTCAAGCAGAACATGGCCAAGTGATTGTCGCCCGTGTCGATGATGAAGTAACGGTAAAGCGTTTCCAGCGGCAAGGACATGAAGTTTTATTGCTTCCTGAAAATCCAGATTTTGAGGTGATTAAAATCGATTTACGTGAACAGCAATTTGCCGTTGAAGGCCTTGCTGTAGGTGTGATCCGTAACGGCAGTTGGCTATAAAATAGTCGCTGTTCAACAAGTTAATTTATAATTGCACTGGTATGACCTCTTGGTTTTATCGGTGCTTTTGCATTTTAGGGGTTTACATAACGCTCATACTGGACAATTCTTAAGCGGTAACTGTTCAAAAAATAATTAAAGTTAACAGTTGCTGGTTTCAGCGCTTGCTTCGAAATCACAAAAAATAATAAAAATAAGAAATTGCGAAACTTATCACATAGATTCGGTCAGGATGGGTTTACATAAAAGCCGTGTAGTTCTGTGTTCTTGGTTTCTGCAGTTTGCAATGCAAATGACAGAGGAGAAGTACAGTGACAAACACGCGTTGTCTGGTTTGGTCGCTGCCGACCCTATTTTTTGCCGCATCGGCAAATGCATCAACATCTATGCCTTTGAATATGACCAAAGGCGCTACGGAGATCAGTCAGCAGGTTTATCAACTGCATATGACCATCTTCTGGATTTGTTGTGCTATCGGTGCAGTGGTGTTTGGGATTATGTTTGTATCCATGATCCTTCACCGCAAAGCAAGAGGGGTGCAGCCGGCTTCATTTCATGAAAGTACCAAGGTTGAAATTCTGTGGACGGCCATTCCGGTCGTTATTCTTGTTGTGATGGCATTTCCCGCCACGACCACCCTATTGGCGATGGATGACACCTCTGCTGCCGATGTGACCGTGCAAATTACCGGTTCGCAGTGGAAATGGCATTATAAATACCTTGAACACGATGTTGAGTACTTTTCATTATTAGCGACACCCAGAGAGCAAGTGGCCAATAAACTGGCCAAGGGTGAAAACTATCTATTAGAGGTCGATCGGCCCTTAGTGATTCCTGTTGGGAAAAAAATTCGCTTCTTAATGACCTCAGATGATGTGATTCACTCGTGGTGGGTACCTGCATTTGCCATTAAAAAAGATGCGAACCCTGGCTTTATTAACGAAGCATGGACTCGGGTAGACGAGCCTGGCACTTATCGTGGGCAATGTACTGAGTTATGCGGTAAAGACCATGGCTTTATGCCAATCGTGGTGATCGCCAAAAGCGAAGAAGATTATTTAGCGTGGATCCAGCAAGAAGAAACGCGGATCGCCGGTGAAAAAGCCGCCGAACAAGAATTACTTGCCATGAATATGAGCATGGCAGAGTTAATGAGTACCGGTGAAAAAATCTATCAAGGTTGGTGCGTCGCCTGTCATCAGGCTACTGGTATGGGGTTACCTGGTATTTTCCCTGCGTTAAAAGGCAGCGAGTTAATCCTTAACGATCGCAACGGCCATATTAATGTGTTGGTTAATGGTCGCCCGGGTACCGCGATGCAGGCATTTGGTAAGCAACTCAGCTTAAAAGAATTAGCAGCGGTTATCACCTATACCCGTAATGCTTTTGATAATAATACCGGTGATACCGTGCAGGCTGCCGATGTGTTCGCTGTCCAGCAAGGCAAGGGAGAATAACCGATGTCAGCAATTACTACTGAACATGATGATCATGCGCATGATCATAAACCTAGCGGCATAAAACGCTGGTTGTTTACCACGAACCACAAAGATATCGGCAGCATGTACCTTATTTTCGCTTTGGTGATGTTTTTCCTTGGCGGCAGTATGGCAATGGTTATTCGTTTGGAGTTATTCCAGCCGGGTATGCAATTTGTCGAACCTCACTTCTTTAACCAAATGACCACAGTGCATGGCTTAATTATGGTATTTGGCGCGGTAATGCCGGCCTTTACCGGTTTAGCTAATTGGATGATCCCAATGATGATTGGTGCGCCAGATATGGCGTTACCACGGATGAATAACTGGAGTTTTTGGATCTTACCTTTTGCGTTCTTGATCCTTTTACTTAGTTTATTTATGCCAGGCGGTGGCCCCAGTTTTGGCTGGACGTTCTATGCCCCGTTATCGACAACCTACAGCGGTGACAGTACGGCGCTGTTTGTGTTTTCGGTGCATATCATGGGTATTTCTTCCATTATGGGGGCAATTAACGTGATCGTCACCATTTGGAATTTACGTGCTCCTGGTATGACATGGATGAAAATGCCATTGTTTGTCTGGACGTGGTTTATCACAGCGTTCTTACTGATTATGGTTATGCCTGTATTAGCAGGTGCCGTGACCATGGTGTTGACGGATAAATTTTTTGGTACCAGTTTCTTTGATGCTGCCGGTGGCGGTGATCCCGTGCTGTTTCAGCATATTTTCTGGTTCTTTGGTCACCCCGAAGTGTACATCATGATTTTGCCAGCCTTTGGCATTATCTCCGCCATTATTCCAACCTTCGCCCGTAAACCGTTGTTTGGTTATGCCTCTATGGTGTATGCCACCGCAAGTATCGCTATCTTGTCGTTCTTGGTTTGGGCCCACCATATGTTTACTACGGGGATGCCGGTGTTTGCGACCTTGTTCTTTATGTATTGCACTATGTTAATTGCGGTACCTACCGGGGTAAAAGTGTTTAACTGGGTGGCCACAATGTGGCGAGGGGCCATGACGTTTGAAGTTCCGATGATGTTTGCCTTAGCCTTTATTGTGCTGTTTACCATCGGTGGCTTCTCGGGCTTGATGTTGGCGATAACGCCAGCTGACTTCCAGTACCATGATACCTATTTCGTGGTAGCACACTTTCACTATGTGTTAGTAACAGGCGCAGTGTTTTCGATTATTGCGGCGGCTTATTACTGGTTGCCTAAATGGACCGGCTACATGTATGACGAGCGTCTTGGCCAGTTGCATTTTTGGTGTTCTTTGATTTCTGTAAACATGTTGTTTTTCCCAATGCACTTCGTTGGTTTAGCGGGTATGCCACGCCGTATCCCTGACTATGCCCTGCAATTTGCTGACTTTAATGCTTTTATCAGTATCGGTGGCTTCCTGTTTGGCCTGTCGCAACTGATCTTTGTGTGGGTGTTGGTTAAATGTGCGCGCGGCGGTGTGCCCGCTACTGCGCAGGTTTGGGAAGGTGCTGAAGGTTTAGAGTGGGAAGTGCCGTCACCTGCGCCTTATCACACCTTTGAAACACCACCCGTAATTAAGTAGCGGAGGGTTTATGCAGCTGCATCGTACGCTGGTCAGTAAATTACTACTGGTTGTGTTACTGATGTTTGGCTTCGGTTTTGCCTTAGTTCCTTTATATGACGTGTTTTGTGATATTACCGGTATTAATGGCAAACCCTCGGCAACGCCAGCCACTGTGCTGGCGAATAATATCGACACTAGCCGCGAAGTGACCATTGAGTTTTTGGCGCGACCAAACAAAGACATGCCGTGGATTTTCAAACCCGAGATCCGCCGTTTGACGGTGCATCCAGGTGAAATTTACGTGATGAACTATATCGCAGAAAACCCCACCAGCCGCATGATTGTAGGCCAGGCGGTGCCATCGGTTTCGCCAGGCCAAGCTGCACTCTACTTACACAAGATTGAATGTTTTTGTTTCACCCAACAGCAACTGGCGGGCGGCAATAATATGCTGATGCCTGTGCAGTTTTATGTCGATCCGGCGCTACCGGCGCAGTTCAGCACGATTACATTGAACTACACCCTGTATGACGTGACTGCCAGTTGGCAGCCGGACACTGCTACAGCAAAAAGTGGGGAATAATAATGAATAAGACCTATGAAAAATATTATGTACCGGCACAAAGCCCTTGGCCAATAGTCGGTGCGGTAGCGATGTTTTGTATTGCCTTTGGTGCTGGGCATTACGTGATTGATGTCAGTAAGCAACAAAGTGGTTTTGGCGGTTGGTTATTGCTTGCCGGTTTTGCCATCCTCATTTTTATGTTGGTAGGTTGGTTTAGAAATGTCATCGATGAATCTATGGCCGGTTTATACAGTGCGCAAATGGATCGGTCTTTCCGACAAGGTATGATTTGGTTCATTGTGTCTGAAGTGATGTTCTTTATGGCCTTTTTTGGTGCCTTGTTTTATGGCCGGGTGATTGCGATGGAATGGCTCGGTGGTGCCAGTAACAATGCGATGACTTTTGCTATTTTATGGCCCGATTTTCAGCCGTCATGGCCACTACTAAAAACGCCCGGTGGTATTGAAACACAAGCGATGCCAGCATGGGGTTTACCGACCATTAATACGGCGCTCTTAGTGATTTCGTCTGTCACATTGCATTTTGCGCATGTGGGGTTAGAAAAAGAAAAGCGTGGCCAATTAAAGTTGTTTTTGTTGCTGACGTTGCTCTTAGGCGCAGTGTTTTTGTGTTTACAAGGCTATGAGTATATTCATGCTTATCGTGATCTTGGCTTACGCTTAGACTCTGGCTTTTACGGTAACACTTTCTTTTTGTTAACCGGTTTTCACGGCTTACATGTCACGCTGGGTGCAATCATTCTACTGTTTATTTTTTTTAGAGTGTTAAAAGGGCACTTCACGCCAGAAAAGCATTTCGCTTTTAAAGCCGGTGCCCTGTATTGGCATTTTGTTGATGTGGTTTGGTTATGTTTATTTGTCTTTGTCTACATCATTTAAACGGCTTTAATAAGGGCGGGCATTAGGTGCAATCAGTCCGGTCGCCATCGCGATAATAATTAAGGCGAGGGCGATCGCTGAAAACAACACCCGTTTACCAAGATAGTGAGACAAGCTGTGGCTGGATTCGGTTTGACGCATAACGCTAAAACCGGCTTTTACCAGATTAACCACGATATAGATCAGCAATAGAACGATGGCTATTTTTATTATCATTTCATCTCCGGAGTTTGACTGATGCAGTTTAAGTTGTTCGGTCACTTATTTAACGTTAATCGGCTGTGGTGCTTTATTACTCTGGCCGCTTTTTTAATATTAATCAAGCTGTCGTATTGGCAATGGCAACGTGCCGCAGAAAAAACCGAGCAATTACAACAGTTGGCCGTATTGCAGCAGCAAGGTGCTATCTCTGCGTCGCAACTGTTTAACTTGGTCAGTGCCGAGGCCGATGGTGTGTTAGTAGAAGATGCTGGCCGTTGGTTAGCCCCTTACGTGTGGTTATTAGATAATAAAATTGTCGAAGGCCGCGTCGGTTACGATGTGTTAATACCGGTGCAATTTCAAGCAACGGCACCCGCGTTACTCGTTAATTTAGGTTGGGTTGCCGCGCCAAGCAGTCGTCAAAGTTTACCTGAAATAACCATCCCTGCTGAAGTCAGTGTATCGGGTCTAGTGAGAACAAAATTAGGTGGCGTGCTGCTTGGGCAAAACCTTGAAGGCAATACTTACCCGATGCGTATGCAACAAGTCGATATCACTGCTTTACAACAACAACTGCCGGTACCGCTTTATGCGGCCGTTATTTATCAGCAAGCGCCCTCTCGTTTTATTCCGCACTATAAAGCCGTGGTGTTACCGCCTGAAAAACATCGCGGTTATGCCGTGCAGTGGTTAGGTTTAGCCATCGCGGTATTAGGTGTTGCGCTTGCAGCTAGTTTGCAATTGGAGAAAAAACATGAATAAAAACAAATTTCTGCTGTTGTTTATCCTCTGCTGTGCTCTGCCATTGGCCTTGGCTAAGCTGGTGTTAGAGCTCGGTTGGTTTTCACCTGGTTCGAGCAGTCAGGGGGCTTGGTTGGAACAAGAGATCTATTTACTCGATGATGCCAGTGCTCGCCAAGATCATTGGCGTATTGCAGTGGTTGCTGCAGCGTGTGATCAAAAGTCCTGCCAGCAAGCTTTATACACCGTAAAGCAACTGTATACCGGATTAGGTCGCAAGCAAAACCAAGTGCAAACGGTGTATGTTGGCCAGCAATTACCGGCTGACTATGCCAATTTTCCGCAGTCAGATGTAACCAATGCGGCTACGGCGGCATTACAAAACCAAATTGTGCTGGTTGATCAACGCGGCCTGGTGTTATTGCGTTATCCGATGCCAGAGCAAGCAGAACAAATGGCGGTTACAGCTAAATCGATCCGCAGCGATTTAATGAAGTTGATGAATTACGACAGGACCAGCGTATGACATTACATAAAAAATTGGTCACTTTGACCCTATGCTGGACCATGCTCGTGATCATTTTAGGCGCTTACACCCGTTTAACGGACGCCGGTTTAGGCTGTCCAGATTGGCCAGGTTGTTATGGTTTTTTGAAGGTGCCGGCCCATCCAGAAAAAGTGTTAATAGCCGCTGAGCGTTTTCCTGAGCGTCCCTTAGAAACGCATAAAGCGTGGAATGAAATGGTGCATCGCTATTTGGCCGGTACTTTAGGTCTGCTGATTGCCGCACTCTTTATCAGTAGTGTTTGGCAACAACGGCGTTTAACTATTATTCCCACAGCGTTAATTATCTTAGTGTGTTTTCAGGCCTTGCTCGGTGCACTAACGGTTACGATGGGCCTATTTCCATTGGTAGTGATGGCACACTTACTGTTTGGTTTTGGCATTTTTTGCTTATTGGCTTTATATTGGCTTAAGGTGCATCCTCATTGGCTTAGTCGAGAGCCTCAATTGCTTCGTCTAAAACCTCTCGCCATCTTGGCGGCTATTGTGGTGTTGATGCAAATTGCTCTAGGCGGCTGGACTGCAGCAAATTATGCGGCTTTGGCCTGTTTAGATTTACCCCTGTGTGAAACGGGATGGTCAAATCGTTTAGCTTTTGCAGAGGCCTTCGATTTACATCTTGGTCATGGTGATTACGAATATGGCGTGATGTCGCAAGATGCTCGTGCCACCATCCATGTATTACACCGCATTGGTGCGCTTATTACCTTTAGCGTGGTGGCCTTTTATGCGTGGCGTTTATTCAAGAATGCCCAATCTTCGCTAATGCAGCGCTTAGCACTGGCCATTGGCGCGACCTTGTTACTGCAATTTACCTTGGGCGTGCTCAATATTGTGCTACACCTACCTTTAGCAAATGCAGTTGCACACAACTTTGTCGGTGCCAGTTTGCTGATGTTCGTTGTGGTATCGGTCTATCAAATTAATCAGCAACAAGGCAGGGAGAGATAATATGGCAACCTTATTATTATCAGGGATGCACAGCCGGCTGTGGCGCGACTATTTAGAGCTTACTAAACCTAAGGTTGTCGCTTTGTTAGTGTTAACCGCTTGGGTGGGAATGGTGTTGGCGACAGATCAATGGATTTCCTTTGGTTTGTTGTTTTCAGCGACGGTGGGGATCGGTTTATTGTCGGCTGCCGCCGCAGCGTTAAACCATGTAGTTGATCAGCGCATTGATGCACAAATGGCTCGTACCCACAGTCGGCCAGTGGCTCGTGGTCGGGTTAGCAGCAAACAAGCGGTGATTTTTGCTTGCAGCTTAGCCTTAGCGGGCTTTTTTTTGCTGTACTTTGCAGTAAACCCGCTGACAGCATGGTTAACCTTACTCAGTTTGTTTGGGTATGCAGTGGTCTATACCATGTTTTTAAAACGGGCCACCCCGCAAAACATCGTGATTGGTGGTTTAGCGGGCGCCATGCCCCCTTTATTAGGTTGGGCTGCTGTTACCGGTGATATTCATGGTCATGCTCTGCTCTTAGTGATGATCATCTTTGCTTGGACACCGCCGCATTTTTGGGCGCTGGCTATCCACCGTCGCGATGATTATGCCAAAGTGAATATGCCCATGTTGCCAGTAACGCATGGCATTGAATATACAAAAAGTGCCATTCTGTTATATACCCTAATACTATGCATTGTGTGTCTCTTACCTTATATTGTCGGCATGACCGGCGCTATTTACTTAGTGGCCAGTACGTTACTGAATTTACGGTTTTTGCAGTACGCGTGGAAACTGAAATTCTTTGCAGAGGCCAGCACAGCGATGGCAACCTTTAAGTTTTCCATTGTGCATTTAATGTTGCTATTTTTGGTGTTAGTGGTCGATCATTATTTTAAGGTATTAACGCTTTATGTTTCGTAGTATTAGTTATTTATTATTGACCGTAGGGGCATTGGTCGCCGGTGTGCTAACATTTTTAATGTTACAACAACCCGCAGCGCCGAAGCAGGCATTGGTATATCCACAGGCGCGAAATTTAGCCGAGTTTAGCTTAACCGATCAACATGGTCAGACCGTTGGTCGACAAGATCTGTATGGGCAATGGACGCTCGCTTTTGTTGGCTACACCTTTTGCCCAGATATTTGCCCGCTGACCTTAGCTAAGCTTGCGGGTGTGCAGCCCGAATTAGCGAAAATGCTCAACGAGCCATTGAAAATCTGGTTTATTTCGGTTGATCCACAGCGTGATACGCCGAAGCAAATTAACGAGTACGTCAATTATTTTCAGCAACCGGCATTGTTAGGTGTTACGGCAGGGCACGATCAGCTGTTTCCGTTTGTTCGAAATATTGGTTTGATGTACGCCATGAGCAGTAATGCCGAAGGCAATTATCTGGTTGATCATAGTGCTTCGGTGGTGCTATTGAATCCACAAGGACAAGTGGTAGCTATGTTTAAACCCGAGATGGTGGTTGGGCAGCCGCCGGTGATTGATCCCGAACAGCTGCTTGCCGATTTCCCGTTGGTGTTAGCGCAACTTAAATAACGTTATTGACCTTAGCCTGCGTTTAACCAAGGTTGCGAATACCAATAAAAATAACCTTTTTTACTGAGCGATGGCGCAGTGCAGTTATAACGACTGCGTCCGCGATTTAAAGGTTTACTGGCGGTGACTTCAAATGTTGTTGCATTTAACCAGACCGGCTCAAGCACTTCACTGCCTGCATAGCAGCGCAGTTGTTGCCGACGAAAATCCTCTATTTGCAGGGATAAGCGCAGTGTAGGAGGGTTAGCACTGACTTGCTGATCGGCCATCAAATACTCTGTAATAGGAAAGGCCAGCGTACGCAATTTTTGACTGAGATCTTTGAGAACCGCATACTGACCCGCTGCAGGATAACGCGGGATCCGCGTTAATTTTGTTAAAGGGCCAATGGCTCCCGATTGCTGACCAATACCAATAAAGCCTAATTGCTGCACTAAATCTTCTAGTGCATTATTAAATTCGCCATAAGGGTAGGCTAACCATTTATGCTGTTGGCCCGTTTCTTCTTGAATGCGCTGCTCTGCTTGCAGAATACTTTGCTTCATCCGCTCTAACCAAGCCACTTCTGTTTCATCTTTATTGCGTGTTGCCATATGCTCATGCCACATGGCGTGGTTAGCGATTAACACGCCATCATCTGACATTTGTTTGACTTGCGGCCAAGTTAGCACCGGCCCGATACGCTGATCAATCGCGCCTGGGCTGATAAAAAGCGTATAGGGGTAGCCGAATTCCTGCAAAATAGGGTGGGCCGTGGTGAAATTGTTTTCATAACTATCATCAAAGGTGATTACCACGGCATTATCGGCAATCGGTTGTCCCGAGGTTAATTGTTGAATTAACACATCAAGGCCAATAACTTGAAAGTTGTTATCGCGAAAATAACTGAGATGGGCGCGAAGTTCATCTAGGGTAACACTGCTCACACGCGGCGTGTCGCTGGCAACATGATGATAAATCAACATTACGGCCGCTTGAGCCGGAGAAAGTATTAACGAAAGTAACAGAAGTATCAGCGCACGCATAACAAAGCCCCAATAAGGATATCGAGGCTGTTATAGCATAGTTGGTAATAAAATGCTGCTAGCGCACTTAGTAATAAGAGTGTTCGCCGCGCTGGTGCTCTGTAATGTCTTTTACGCCAGACAACTCGCCTTCGAAACGTGCTAATAACTCTTTTTCAATGCCTTCTTTTAACGTTAAGTCGACTTGTGAGCAGCCATTACAGCCACCGCCAAATTGCAGGATTGCCACGCCAGTGGGTGTTAATTCCATCACGCTAACACGGCCACCATGGTTGGCTAATTGCGGATTAATTTCACTATCGATGACATATTGCACGCGTTCCATTAAAGGGGCGTTGTCACTCACCTTACGTACTTTGGCATTCGGCGCTTTTAATGTCAGCTGTGAACCCATCTGATCGGTTACAAAATCGATTTCTGCGTCCACTAAGTAAGGTTTACTTTCTTCATCAACTACCGCATCAAAGCCGGTAAAGTTCAGCGTGATATCGGTTTCTTCAACCGCATCGGGTGGACAATAAGACACGCCACATTCCGCCTGAGCCGTGCCAGGGTTGACCACAAACACCCGAATGTTGGTGCCAGCAGGTTGTTTTTCTAACAGCTTGGCAAAGTGGGTTTGAGCCTGTTCTGAAATTGCAATCATAGTAGTACCTGACTAAATTACTAGGTTATGCCTTATGATACTCTTCCTATTGCGGCGATGCCAGCCCTGCTTGAGTTTTGTGCTGCTTTCTGGCTAACTTAGCGCATAAACTCGGGGGATTGTAATGAAAAAACTGGCTACAATTATTTTGTTTTTTACAGTTTGGCAGGTACAGGCCAACTACTTCAACGAAAAAGTCATTAACGACGTGTCCGCACCTGAAGCGGTGTTAGGTTTCAAAGTGGGTGACTGGCATGCGCGACATGATCAAATTCAACGTTATTTTGAAGTGGTCGCAGCTCAATCGGATAGAGCACAACTGGAAGTTATCGGGAAAACTCATGAGCAGCGGCCGTTGCTACAATTGGTTGTTTCTTCTCCTGAAAATTTAGCTAATTTAGAACAAATTCGCTTGCAGCATTTAGCTCAGGTGCAAGGCAATGCTCGCATTACTGCAGATAGCCCAGTGGTCATTTGGTTGGGTTATAGTATCCATGGTAATGAAGCGAGTGGCGCCAACGCAGCCTTGGTTTTAGCGCATTATTTAACGGCAAGCACTAATCCAGAAGTACAGCAGTGGTTAAAGCAGGCCATCATTTTAATTCAGCCCAGTTTAAACCCTGATGGTAATGACCGCTTTGCAAGTTGGGTGAATATGCATCGAGGCAAAGTTGCGGTGACAGATCCACAACATCGTGAGCATATTGAACCCTGGCCGAACGGCCGACCCAATCATTATTGGTTTGATTTAAATCGGGATTGGTTATTACTGCAACATCCGGAAAGTCAGGCGCGTTTAGTGCAGTTTCACAAATGGCAGCCGAATATTGTTGGCGATTATCATGAAATGGGTACCAACAGCACGTTTTTCTTCCAGCCCGGCATTCCGTCACGCAATTACCCATTAACACCTGAGCGCAACTTTGAGCTGACTAAAATGATGGCGGGTTTTCATGCGCAAGCCTTTAATCAACGAGGCGCACTGTATTACACGCAAGAAAGCTTCGATGATTTTTATATCGGTAAAGGCTCAACCTATCCGGATATCAATGGCAGTGTCGGCATCTTATTTGAACAAGCCAGTAGCCGTGGCCATGCCCAAGAGTCGATTAATGGTGTCTTAGCTTTTGCTGATGCCATTAAAAACCAGTTTGATGCCTCGTTATCAACTATTCGTGGTGCTGTAACCAATCGGCAACAGCTATTAACCTATCAACAAGCGTTTTTCGAGTCTGCCGCGCAGCAAGCCCGCAGTGATCGCGCTAAAGGCTATATCTTAACGGAATCGCAAGATCAAAGTCGTTTAACGGACTTATTGCGTTTATTAGCACAGCATCAGATCACGGTATATCCGTTAGAGCAAGATTGGCAATATGAGCAACAACAGTTTAAAGCCGGTCAAAGTTATTACGTGCCATTACAACAGGCGCAGTATCGGTTATTAAAAGCGGCCTTTAGTACCGATAAGTCCTTTAATGACAACACGTTTTATGATGTGTCGGCTTGGACCCTGCCTTATGCTTATAACATTGATTTTGTTCAGGTCAACCGCGAGCCTGGCCGTGCCTTAGCTGAACAACCTTGGCAATGGCAGCCTCGGGCACCGCAACAAACGCCAGAAGCAGAAGGTTATGCCTACGTATTAAATTGGCAGGATCAGCAAGCCCCAGTAATGCTGCAGGCGATGCTGGCTGAAGGTTTAGTGGTGCGTGCAGCGCTGGGTGATTTTACGGGGACTACCACCAAAGGTAATCGCGGCTTTAAAGCGGGTGCCATGGTTATCCCTGCGGGTTTACAGTCACATGCAGATTGGTTTTTCCGCTTACAAAAAATACAAGAGCGCTTTAATTTACCCATCCATACCCTCACCACAGGGCTAAACAGTCGTGGTAGTGATCTGGGTAGTAGTAATTTTACGCCTGTTACTTTACCGCAAGTGTTAGTGGTGGCAGGGCCAGGTGTCAATTCCACAGAAGCCGGTGAAGTGTGGTTTAACCTCGAGCGTTTAGCCGGTGTTTCACCCAGTATGATTGAGCCTGATCGCTTATCACGAGTTAATTTAAGCCGCTATACCCATATTATTGTGCCAGATGGTAACTACCGTAGCTGGTCTGAAGCAGACATTAATCGTTTACGGCAATGGACCATGCAAGGCGGTATTTTGTGGGGTCATAAAGGTGGCGCCACTCTGTTAGCGCAAGCCAAACTGCTACAAGCTGCGGTGTGGACTGCAGATGATATGGCCGAGCTGATCCCTGCTAATGAATTAACCTATGCTGATAAAGAGGCTTTGGCCGGCAAACGTCGCATTGCTGGGGCTATTTTTAAGGCTGAATTGGATTTATCACATCCGTTAACCTTTGGTCTCAATCGTAAAGATATGCCGCTGTTTAAAAACTCTAATGTGTTATTACAGCCAAGCAAAGCACCCTTTGTTAATGTTGCTAAGTACAGTGCTGAACCCCATTTAGCCGGTTACACCGCAGCAGAATACGTACCACGCATAGCCGAAGGTGCGGCTCTCGTTGCGCATAACTTAGGTCGTGGTCGGGTCATTGGTATGACGGATAACCCGGTGTTCCGTGGCTATTTCCAAGGTTCAAGCCGTTTACTCGTCAACGCACTGTATTTAGGTCATGGTTTTAGTGCTAACGCGGAAGATGAAGAGGATGACGAGTAGTTAAACGCGGGGGTTACTGCCAGCGTCCAAACGCTAACCAGGCTAGCACCATGCTGTTTTAGCAGGCGCGTCAGCTGGTTGGCTGTTGCGCCGGTTGTTACAACATCATCAATTAACACTACATGTGCCGGTAATTTGCCGGCACAAGTTATTTGAAACACCCCTTTTAAATTCTGCTGGCGCTGTTGTCGATTTAACCCCACTTGATGTGCGCCGTCTTTGCTGCGTTGTAAAATATCCAACAATGGCAACTGCAAGTTGCTGGCGGCAAGCTCAGCCAGTATTTTGGCTTGATTAAAGCCACGTTTCCGCTCTTTTTTACGCGTCATTGGCACATACACAATCGCATCGGGCAAGGGATGGCCTGCAGCTTGATAGTGTTTCAGCAGTTGCACAAACTGCTGCTGTAATAATGCGGCCGAATAAGCATCGGCATGAAATTTCCAACGGCGGATCCAATGCTGAAAAGGTAATTGATACCAAGCTAAACTGAGTAAGCGATCAAATTGGCAATCTGTTAAACCATTGCTGACTGCCGGAAGCCAGAGCAGGTTATAATGGCAGAGGGCAAAAGGTAATTGCGGTAAAGCAGCTTGGCAATCAGGGCAAAGCAATTGCTGATGGTTGAGCACTGGCAGGGTGCACCACAAGCAGGGAGACGGCAGAAGTTTTTGCCATAGCCAGCGCAGTGTGTCGAGTAGCCGCATAGTCATCAGTGGTCAGTGTAAATGGGATAAGCATGGCAGAAATGAGTAAAAATGCTAAGCCAACCTTGGTGCTATTGCACGGTTGGGGATTGAACAGCGGTGTCTGGCAGCAAGTTAAAGCCACCCTATCAGAAGATTATCAGGTCGTTACGCCAGATTTACCGGGTTTTGGCATGAATCAGCGTTTTCCAAGCGGCTATGCTTTTGACGACGTTGTAACGCAACTAGCGGCGATGATCCCTGCACAAAGTTATCTATGCGGTTGGTCGTTGGGGGGGCTATTGGCTATTGCCATTGCCGCACGTTATCCCAATAAGGTTGCGCGATTAGGGTTAGTTGCCGCCTCACCGTGTTTTCTGGCGAACGCCAACTGGCCTGGTATGCAAGCGGCAGTACTCGAGCAATTTGCTCAAGCACTGACCCAGAATATTGCGCTGACTATTCAGCGTTTTCTGGCGATCCAGGCGATGGGATCAGAACATGCCCGCGCTGATATTCAACAGCTTAAACAGGCGATTGCCGCCGCACCTTTGCCTGCAGACGAGGCCGTACACGGGGCTTTACGTTTATTAACAGAGCAAGATTTAAGGCAAACGTTTAGCACCTTAAGCCAGCCGGTGTATGGTTGCTTTGGTCGGCTTGATTCATTGGTGCCAGTTGCGGTAGTGCCTGAACTACAAACACTTTTGCCAAAAGCGCACTGCACGGTATTAAACAAAGCCTCGCATGCGCCCTTTATTTCTCATCCTAACGAGTTTGTCAGTTGGCTACAGAATGGGTTGTTGGCAAAGGAATAGCTTTCTTTTTCTGGCTTAATGGTTAATAATTAATCAATATAGATCTCATTACGGAAGTCACACTATGCAAATACAATCTGCTTATGCTGCAGGCATGCAAGGTTTGCAGCGCGCGAGTGCCGGGATTACGGAAGAAACCGTTAATATCAATCGGCAAACTCAGCAAAATCGTATTCAAGAGCAAGATGTTGCCGCACAAAACAATCGTGAAGCAACCGCTGCCACAGCATCTGAGCCGGTGCAAGACACAACGCAATCCATAGTTAAAATGGAGCAGCAACAAGTCGCGGCACAAGCGAACGTTCGTTCTTTGCGTACGGCAGATGAAATGCTCGGTAGTATCATCGATATTCGAGTGTAAACTCTATGCAAATCACATCCACCTATCCTAACGTCAGTATCAACACCGCGAATCCGGCAACGGAACAGGCGCGGCGTGATATGCAGCGTCGAGAGTTGGTGGAGCCTGTTCGTGACACTGAAAAAGGCAGTGCTGAACGCGCATTAAATTCAGATGATCGCACCCGTAATGGCAATGCGAACAGTAATGTCACTTTGTACGACCGTAATGGTAAAGAAACCGAAACCCAACAAGCGGTAGAAGGGCGGCAGCAACAGTCTTCCGATCAGCAATCTTCTGAACAACAGGCTTCAGAGCAAAAATCTTCCGAGCGGCAAGCCGCTGAACAGGCAGAACAACAAGCCCAAACCGAGCAAAATGAAGTGCGTGAGTTACAAGCGCGCGATCAAGAAGTGCGGGCACACGAGCAAGCGCATGCCACCATTGGCGGTCGTTATGCCGGTAGCCCCAGTTACGATTATCAACAAGGCCCTGATGGTCGTCGTTATGCTGTCGGTGGTGAAGTGCAAATTGATCTCAGTCCTGTGCCAGGTGATCCGCAAGAGACTATTCGTAAAATGCAGCAGGTTAAAGCGGCGGCATTAGCGCCTGCTGAACCTTCGGGGGCAGATCGCAGTATTGCGGCGACAGCGAGTCAGCGTGCGCAACAGGCTCAGGCAGAATTAATTGCGCAAAATGCCGAAAAACTGACTCAAGCTGCGGCTAGTTCAACAGCTAATAGTGAAACAACTGATTCGTTGAATGCTGCGACAGCAACAGACACCCCTCAGCAAGTAGAGTCGGCACCGGTTGCCGGTATTGTATTACCGCAGCGTGAGCGCTTAGAAATAAACCCCACGATGCAGACACGTACTAAAGTGATTCAAAACTTCTACCAGTTGGCGACAGAGCCACAACAGCGGCCACTGCGCCAACAAGCCTAAGTTTCCGCTCATCGCTACTTTTTGGTTTTCGCTAATGCGGCCGCAAAGGCCTGTCCCATGGCTGCGTTTGTGCTGTCGGGTTGCGGTTTTGCCTTAACTGTTTTAGTGGTTACGGGTTTTTGACCACTCGCTGCCGTTGTCGTCTGCTGTGTAGGCTCGTTTAATTTCATGGTAAGAGCAATACGTTTGCGCGCCGCATCCACTTCTAACACCTTAACCTGCACAATATCCCCAGCTTTAACAACCTGATGCGGATCACTAACAAATTTATCGGCTAAAGCTGAGATATGCACTAAACCATCTTGATGCACACCGACATCAACAAAGGCACCAAAGTTGGTGACGTTAGTTACGACGCCTTCTAAACGCATGCCGATTTTTAAATCCGCTAAGGTTTCCACGCCCTCTTTAAAATGCGCCATTTGAAATTCTGGCCGCGGGTCGCGCCCTGGTTTAGCGAGCTCTTTAATTAAATCGGCGATGGTCAATAAACCAAAATGTTCATCGACAAAGCGGGCCGGATCAAGCTGCTGTAAAAAGCTGCTATTGCCAATAATTTGCTCTACGCTTTTTTGATGTGCCGCTAAGATTTTTTCCACTAAAGGATAGGCTTCCGGATGCACACCAGAGGCATCTAAAGGGTTTGCGCCATTGTTGATGCGTAAAAAGCCAGCCGCTTGTTCATAGGCTTTTGGGCCAAGGCGTGGCACTTTCAATAGTTGTTTGCGTGTGTTGAAGCGACCATGCTCATCGCGATATTGCACAATATTTTGTGCCAAAGTTTTATTCAAGCCTGCCACTCTGGCTAACAAGGCGGCAGAAGCGGTATTCAGATCAACACCAACAGCGTTTACGCAATCTTCGACTACGGCATCGAGCGATTTGGTTAATAAACTCTGATTGACATCATGTTGATATTGGCCAACACCGATGGCTTTGGGTTCAATTTTGACCAGTTCGGCAAGCGGATCTTGTAAGCGACGGCCGATTGAGACTGCGCCACGAATTGAGACATCGAGATCGGGAAATTCTAAGGCCGCTAATTCAGATGCTGAATAAACCGAAGCGCCGGCTTCCGACACCATGACTTTGCTGATACGTTGTTGTGGTAAGGCTTTTATCACTTCAGCGGCCAGTTTATCGGTTTCTCGTGAGGCGGTACCATTACCCACCGCAATTAATTCAATCTGATACTGTTTAGATAGGGCAATCAGCACTTGTAATGATTTGTCCCATTGATTAGTTGGTGCATGAGGATAGATGGTCGTGTGATTAAGCACCTTGCCTGTTTCATCAATGGCGGTCACTTTAACGCCGGTACGTAGGCCAGGATCGAGCGCGAGTGTAGGGCGCATACCGGCAGGCGCGGCCATTAGCAGATCTTTTAGATTACGCGCAAACACCTTGATAGCTTCGGCGTCAGAGCGCTCACGCAATTCGCTCAGTAAGTCATTTTCTAGGTGAAGTTGCAGTTTCACTTTCCAAGTCCATTGCACCACGGTGCGTAAAAACGCATCGGCAGGGCGATCAAGCTGGCGCAATTTAAAGTGATTCGCCACCATTTGCTCACAGATAGCATGCGGTTGCTCAGCGTTAGCATCGGGGATCAATTGTAATTGTAAGATACCTTCGTTTCGTCCACGAAACATCGCTAAGGCGCGGTGTGAAGGAACATGTTTCAGCGGTTCGGTATGTGAAAAATAATCACTAAATTTAGCGCCTTCCGCTTCTTTACCGTTAACTACTGTGCTTTGTAATTGCGCATTGGCAGTAAGGTATTCACGTAGTCGAGCTAACAAATCCGCATCTTCAGCAAATTGCTCCATTAAGATATATTTTGCCCCATCTAGCACCGCTTTAACATCGGTATAGCCGGCATCAGCATTGATATACGCTGCGGCGGCTTGCTCAGGTTGCAGCATCGCATTGGCTAATAATGCCTCCGCTAGCGGCAAGATCCCCGCTTCAATAGCTAATTGGCCTTTGGTACGACGCTTGGTTTTATAAGGCAGGTATAAATCTTCTAAACGGGTTTTATTATCGGCGGCTAATAATGCCTGCTCTAGCGCAGTAGTTAATTTGCCTTGCTCAGCAATGGTTTTTAAGATCACTTGCCGACGCTCTTCTAACTCGCGCAAATAGGTTAAACGCTGATCTAAGGTGCGAAGTTGAGTGTCGTCTAAGGCGCCTGTCACTTCTTTGCGGTAACGTGCAATAAAGGGCACTGTCGCTCCTTCATCTAATAAAGCGATGGCTGCGGCAACTTGCTCTGGACGAGCAGCAATTTCGGCGGCAATTTGTTTAACAATGATAGACATAATAGCTTCCTGTCTGCATTGTGCAGTAACCACGAGGCAGACGTTGGTGAGTTAAATGAGTATAGGCTAAGGCCTTAACGAGAAAATAATAGCGTGACATTTTACAATGCTGCATCGGGGTAATGGATAGCAACGATATACCAGTCTTTTAGTCCGGTCGGTGTTTGCACTGTGGCCATATCATCAACTTGTTTTTTGAGTAAGGCGCGGGCCATCGGAGCATCGATAGAAATGTAATCGTTGCGACCATAAATTTCATCTGGGCCGACAATCCGAAAGGATAACGTTTGACCGTCATCATCTTCAATTACAACCGATGCGCCAAAGAAAACACGACCTTCTTGCTGTGGCGAATAATCGACAATACTTAGCGTATCTAAGCGCTTACGTAAAAAACGGATACGGCTATCGATCTGTCGCAATAAACGTTTATTGTACTGATAATCCGCATTTTCTGAGCGATCCCCAAGGCTGGCAGCCCAGCTAACAATACGGGTGACTTCGGGTCTTTTTTTAAACCACAGTTCATCATGTTCGTTTTTTAATTGCTGATATCCGGCGCGCGTGATCAATGTTGTTTTACTGCTGGTTCTTTTCACGAGAAGTAACAAGCCTTGTTAAAAAAAGCATAAAGTGTTGGGCGATGTTGCCAGTTGCTAGTGCTGATTATCAATCAAAGCCGTTGTTGGCGTAAAGCCTTTTAGGGGCCTACCGCGCTACATCATCAGCTCTTTTAGAATAAAGGAGCTGCCTTGTCTTAGTGATGGCGTGTTCGTTTGAAAAGTTTTGTAACATTGTTTGTGCTTAAGGCTTGATGCAAAGCCAGTGATTTCGTTTATAGTGAGGAAAATGCAGCACAAAGGACAAGGCAGTGGTCACAGAGACAACAAAAATCCTAGTAGTGGATGATGACTTACGTTTACGCTCATTATTAGAGCGTTATCTGGTCGAGCAAGGTTATCAGGTCCGCAGTGTGGCAAATTTTGAGCAAATGCAGCGCCTAATGGAGCGTGAGCATTTTCACCTGCTGGTGCTCGATCTGATGTTACCTGGTGAAGATGGTTTATCTATCTGCCGTAAATTGCGTCAACAAGAAAACGATATTGCTATTATTATGCTAACGGCAAAAGGGGATGAGGTTGATCGGATTATCGGCTTAGAAATGGGCGCAGATGATTATTTACCGAAGCCTTTCAACCCCCGTGAATTACTGGCTCGTATTCGTGCAGTGCTGCGCCGTAAAAACAAAGACGTGCCTGGTGCGCCAAGCCAAGAAGAAACTATTGTCACTTTCGGTCCTTTTCGTTTTAACCTTGCTACCCGTGAAATGTTTAAAGGTGATACCGTTTTACCATTAACCAGCGGCGAATATGCGGTGCTTAAAGTGTTGGTGAATCATCCCCGAGAGCCGCTGTCACGAGACAAATTGATGAATCAAGCGCGTGGTCGTGATTATTCAGCGATGGAGCGCAGTATCGATGTGCAGGTGTCGCGCTTACGTCGCATGTTAGAAGATGATGCAACCAACCCCCGCTATATTCAAACAGTATGGGGTTTAGGCTATGTGTTTGTACCCGATGGTCGGTTGAATTAATGCCGTTTTTACCGAAAAGCGCCTTTGGCCAAACGGTTTTTTTAATTGGTTTTTTACTGCTGATTAATCAATTAGTGTCGTATTTCTCGGTGGCGTTTTATGTAATTAAACCCAGCACGCAACAAATAAGCTATCTGATTGCTCGCCAAGTTAACTTACTGATCCCAAAAACGGATGTGTCGGCAGAAGCCAATGCGATATTACGTCAGCATGTCGAAAGCATCACCGGCGCTCAACTGTTCTCGGAAGCCGAAGCACAAGAGCAAGGCTTAGCGAATGCCAGTTATTATCGTTATTTTTCACAACTGATGTCGAAAGAGTTACAAACTGATACCGAAGTTCGTATTTCGCAAACAGAAAACTTTGTATTTTGGGTGCGTTCAAGCACTGCTCCCGAGTATTGGGTCCGCGTACCACTCACCGGTTTAGAAGAAACTAGCTTTCCGTTATTAACCTTTTATTTATTAATGATTGGTGTCCTCAGTGTTATTGGTGGCTGGTTGCTAGCACGTCATCTAAATCGGCCTTTACAGGGGCTACAGCACGCAGCGATTCAAGTTGGTAGAGGTGAATTTCCACCACCATTGTCAGAAAAAACCGGTGCAAGGGAGATTACAGCAGTAACCAAAGCGTTCAATTACATGGCAAAAGGGATCCAGCAGCTTGAACAAGACCGTGCGCTATTGATGGCTGGTGTGTCACATGATTTGCGCACACCGCTTACACGGATCCGTTTGGCTTCTGAGATGATGAGTGAGCCAGATAGCTGGATCAGAGAGGGCATTATTAACGATATTGAAGATATGAATGCCATAATCGATCAGTTTATTGATTATTTGCGCCATCACAAACAAGAAGAGCTACAACAGGTGGCGTTAAATGAATTGCTGCTGGAAACCGTGCAAGCGGAATATGTGCAGCAACGACAGTTGATCACCTGCTTAGATCCCCATTTACCCTTATTATGGCTGCGCCGTATTGCGATAAAACGTGTATTAAATAATTTATTGGAAAATGCACTGCGCTACAGTGACGGCGCTATTGAAATTAGTAGTGGCTATCAGCGCCAAAAGAAATTGGTTTACTTTGAAATCCGGGATCACGGCCCAGGTATCCCAGAAGATAAAATGCAGGCTATGTTTACGCCATTTGTGCAAGGTGATGAAGCGCGAGGCAGTGGCGGCTCTGGCTTAGGCTTGGCTATTATCAAAAAAATTATTGATACGCACTCAGGCGAGGTTCGATTAAGTAACCATGCGCAGGGGGGCTTAGTCGTAACTGTACTTTTTCCCTTGCAAAAACCGCATTAGTTTTTTTGTAACATTTGTCAACCATTCTTGACGCAAAGTTTAAATATACACATCTCTTTACACTTATTTTGTCTCTAACATCATTACATTTGTATTAAGCTGTGGTAAAAACAATAAGGAAGCCGTTAAAAAGTACTTGGCTTTACTTATAAAAACAACATTCTCGCGGTGATGCCCATCACTAACCTAGTGAAAGGTGTTAACGCTGGTTAGTAAGAGCGTTTAACGATAAATAAACGCCAGCATAATGATATAAAAACAATAGTTTTAAGGAGCAACACCTTGGTGAACATGAAAAAAGCCCTACTGGCATCGGCCATCAGCATAGCGATCTCAGGCTCTGCGCAGGCCGGTATTCAGCAATTAAAAGCGGCCAATGGCCAAAGCGTGCATGAAGTTTATGGTGCTGTGTCAGCTTCTATTGACGAGCAAGCTCAAACGCCTAGCGCATGGTACGTATTATTAAATGCCCCTGCCACTACCGAAGCATTAAGCGGTCAACAATATAATGTGCAACTTGCGCAGCAAATTACCGCTCAAGTTGAAACTTTACAACAAGACATCACAGCGCAATTATCAGTATTAGATGCAGACGCACAAGTTTTAGCAACGACTAAAAACTTAGCAGCCGGTATTGTTGTGCAGGCTAGCCCAGAAGCTTTAGTTGCACTGCGTGCGAATCCTGCCGTGGTTGATATTATGCCTATTTATGACAGCGAATTGCATGTCGCAGATAGTGCGCCTTATATCAAAGCGAAACAAATTGTCGACGCTGGCTTAGCCACGGGCGCGAATACTCGAGTGGCTATTTTAGATACCGGTATCGACTATACACATAGCCTGTTAGGCGGCCCTGGCACAGCAGAGGCTTATAGCGCTGCTATTGCTGCCTCTGCACAAAGCACGGCTCCAGCTTGGCCACAAGGCAGCGTTATTGGTGGTTTTGATTTTATTAATAATGATCCAAACCCAATTGACCCTGCGGCCGAAGGCCATGGTACTTGGGTAGCTAGCGCCGTAAATGGTATTGCCCCAGATACTTCTTTTTACGGTTATAAAGTGTGTGCGCCAGCACCGGTCAACTGTACGGGTGTGGCACAACTTCGTGCTTTAGAAGCTTCGATGGATCCCAATGGTGATGGTAACTTAGAAGACCGCGTTGATATTATCAACATGTCTTTAGGTGGTCAGTTTGGTTCAACTCAAACAACATCGGGTACGCAATTCTTAATTCAACGTGCAGTGAATTTAGGTGTGAACGTGGTGATTTCTGCCGGTAATGACGGCAATATTCCATTTCGCGTTGGTGGCCCAAGTACCACACCAAATGCTTTATCAGTTGGCGCGATGACCAACCCAGCAACCTCAGTGGGTGTATTTGAAAGTGCTGAGATTGATGGTGAAGATGTCGTTATGGTTGCAGCAGGTTTTAACAAAACCTTTGATTTTAGTTTTAATTCAAGCACGACACCTTTAGTGGTTATCCCGGGAAGTTACACTGCCTGTGATCCTTTAGCTGAAGATGTGGATTTAACGGGTAAAGCGGTATTGCTGTCGCGTGGTACCTGTGGCTTCGTAGTAAAAGCCAAAGTAGCACAAGATCGCGGAGCAGCGTTTGTGATCATTGCTAACAGCAACCCAGGTGAAGCACCGATTGTTGCTGGTGGTACAGACGACTCTGTAACAGTACCAACGATTATGATTACCAAAGAAGTGGGCGATGCTCTGAAAGCCAAGTTAGATGCTGGCGATATGGTAGATTATTCTATCTCGTCTGTTGCTAAATCAGGTGCGGGTGCGACAGCTGACTTTACATCACGTGGGCCATCGATGGATGGTTTATTAAAACCTGAAATTACTGCGCCAGGCGTACAAATTGAAATGGCACGAACCGGCACAGGAACAGGTACGTCAAGGGCGAATGGTACTTCTTTCTCTGCGCCAATCACCGCAGGTGGTGTGGCCTTAGTTCGTGAGTTACTGCCAGAGCGTAATGCTTCTGAAATTAAAGCAACGTTAATGAATACGGCCAATATGGACGTGTACTTAACGCCAAAAGCCATTAATCCAGACGCGAAATTAGCGCCGATCAGCCTGATTGGTGCCGGTTTAGTGGATGTGGAAAAGGCAGTAAGTTCGCCAGTGGCTGCTTGGGTACATGATACTGCTTTTGATACCAAACAAGCTGCATTATCTTTTGGCTTACAGACGCTGGACAGTGTCAGTTCAATGACGAAAACGGTTACGGTTAAGAACTTTAGTTCTGACGCAAAAACCTACCAGTTAAGCACTCAAGCGCGTTATGCTGACAAGGCTGAAACGGGTGCATTAAGTTGGAACATGCCAGCCAGTATTACTGTGCCAGCAGGTCAAACTGTTAACTTTGATGTGACCTTGACGATTGACCCAGCTAAATTACCGGCATTTACATTAAGCAATGGCGTGTATTACAGCCCGTTGATGGCAGCATCTCAGCTAGATACTGCTGAATATGATGGTGCTATTGTTTTCAACGATGCTGCAACCAGCACAGCGAACGACTTACATTTGGTTTATCACATCATCCCGAAAGCCGCAGCTAAACTTCGCTTAGAAGGTGAATTAGTCAGTGGTAAAGCGGCAACAAAAATTACTAACACCGGTGTTGTTGATGTTGAACCTTTTGCTTCAACCTTAGTGGCAGCGTCGCCAGTCAACGCGGCCTTGAATCCTAAGCATGATATTCGTGCAGTAACCTTGGATATTGCAGAGGCGGGTTTCTGTGGTTCAGGTTATGCAGTATACCCGACGATTCACTTAGAAGGTGGCGTTAATCACTTATTACAAGGCAACTATTCAGTTGATTTGGATGTGAATAACGATGGTGCTTATGACTTTACAATGAATACTTTACTCATCACACGTTTTGGTGCGGCGTATGCGGCTTCGCCTGGTGTGTTTGTATCGTTTAATACTCGCTTTGGTACTTTATCTGGTCCATTTGGTGATGTAATCCACTACGCTGGTGGTAAACAAGTGACGCTTGAGGCTTGTTTTGAGTCTGTTGGCTTATCTGCCATGGATTTAGGTCGCACAGTGAATGCACGTGTTAGAACAAGTAGTGATTCTTACTCACTGACAGCAACGAACATTGCTGATTCACTGACCACTACGATGACTATTGCACCATCACCAGCGGTAACCTTATCAAGCAGCGCTGAAACAGCACCTGCTCCAACCGGTGCGGAAACGACAGCAGCAGATGACGACACTACTGTAACGATGTTACAACCAGGTGAGTCAGCTTATGTGATGCGTCCAGAGGGTGATGATCGTAGCTTTGTGATGATTTCTGCTGCTGCAGAAGCTATTGCCGTAGCCGATTACTCAGCCCCAATGGCAGCACCAACAGTTACTGCAAACCAAACTTTCTCCGTGAATGAAAACACAGCGACAGGTACAGTGATTGGTACCATTGATGCAGAAAGTGATTTCCGCTCTGCCGTAGCCGAGTTTGTTGTTCTGGGCAGTTCTTCTTCGGTCATCAAAGTAGAGAGCAACGGTGACATCGTTGTCGCTAATGCAGCTTTATTGGATTATGAAGCGGGTCTGACGTCAGTACAATTTGAAGTGGCTGCAATGGATACTTCAGGTAGTGTCTCTAGCCCAGCTAGCGTAACAGTAAATGTGGTTAACGTTGCAGATGCTATGCCGACCTTGACGGCCACGGTGAGTATGGCAACCTTAGCGTCGGGTACTGCTGCTGGTACAGTTGTTGGTTCTGTTGCTGCGCAAGCGAACGAATCGGGTGCCACGATCAGCTCGGTAACCACAAACAATTCATTGTTTGCGGTACAAAATGGCCAGTTAATTCTGACGCGCTCACCGAGCCGTGATGATGCGAAAACACATAGCATCGTGATCACCGCTCGTGACTCTGCAGGCTTACAAGCTACGGCTAACGCCAGTGTTACTGTAACGCATAAGAGCTCAGGTGCTTTCGGACTGTTTGGCCTGTTATTAGTGCCAGTGCTGTTTATCCGTCGCCGCTTTGCTAAAAAAGCGTAATTAAGCGTTCGCTTTAAACTAAAAAACCTCCGACAAGTCGGAGGTTTTTTTATAGGTTAAACGAAAAGTTTAAAGTTTATCGTGGATAGCTTGCAGATCATCTACGCTAAAGTGATAAGACTTATTACAATATTCGCATGACATATCCAGCCCACCTAAGGCTTGCTGTTCTGCCACTACATCACGGCCTAAGCTAAATAAAGCGCTTTCACACTTTTGCTTCGAGCAACCACAGACAAAGCTAATCGTTTGGCTAGGAAACACTTCAACCTGTTCTTGATGGTACAAGCGATAGAGCATGTCATTAGGCGGCAGGTCTAACAGCTCCGTTGCGGTAATCGTATCGGAAAGGGTGACTAAATCTTGAAAATCCGCTCGCGCTTTATCAGGCTCAACCGGTAATACTTGTAACATAAGTCCGGCGGCACGGCTTTTCTCGCCAATATCGGTGAATAAATAGAGGCGGGTAGGCAACTGCTCTGATTGATGAAAATACGCTTCTAATGTTTCGGTGAGGCTATTCCCTGTCAACGGAATAATGCCCTGGTAGCGTTCGCCTTGAGTGGGAGTGATGGTGACTATTAGATAGCCATGCCCAATCAGTTCGTTAAAGCTTTCGCCTTGTAATTCCGCTTGCATTCGCACTACACCACGGAACTGTTGAAGGTGATTGCCGTTTACCGCGGCGAATTTAACTGGGCCATCACCTTGCAGCTGAACAGCAATTTCGCCTTCAAACTTTAAGGTAGCGGTGAGTAAGCTGGTCGCCATAACCAGTTCTGCCAGTAATTGCTTAACGGGTAATGGATATTGGTGATGTTCTAACATGTGTTCTAGGCTGTCACTCGCATAAGCTAATTCACCGCGAACATGTTTTTGTTGAAATAAAAAACGTATCAATGCATCCGAAGCCATGCTGGTTTCTCTCACTGCTGGGATTTTAATAATAATAATTGCCGCCGCTCTTTCTTATCAGGTTTGGTATCCGGATGCGGTGCAAATAAAGAGTTAGTTTTACGTAATTCCGCGCGTTCTGCGCGCCGCTGCGTACTTTCAGCGGTTTCTTCATAAAGTTGTTGTGCCAAAGGTGCGGCTAAACGCTTTTCAGTTAAGCCGGTCACGATCACAATTTTTTCATCTACACCTTGCGCTAAACGAATGGTTGCACCAATCTCAACTTGACGACTTGATTTACAGCGTTGGCCATTGTAATGAACCTTTCCACCGTCGATCATGTCTTTAGCTAACGCGCGTGTTTTATAAAAGCGGCAGCCCCATAACCACTTGTCTAAGCGAATGTTCTGCGGCGCTTTTTTATCAGTGTGATGTTGAGTTGTCATCTTTTACCTGTAAATTGTTCGACCATGGTAGATTATTTCACGTATAGACAAAGGTTATCACGAGTTGAGTTGACTAAAAACCATAGCTACCCTGATGGTCGGTTTGGCTATTATAGTGGAAAAGTTCCTTTTGGCTTACAATCAGCGTTATTTTTATGGTTATAAGTTTGTAAATAAGCACGGCAAAGCTTGTTGATGCCGTTGCAACTCAGTAAGATGCCTTAAGCTTAATATCAGGATGAGAGTATAAATTTGAGTTTCTCAATGTCCCTTCTTCAGTTGCCTACGCAGCTAAAAAAGCTGCCGTTACGGCCGTTTCGCAGTGCCTTGAATCTGTTGCTGCTGTTGATATTAGCATGGCTTCTCGCAAAATTGAGTTGGCAGTTACTGCCATCGCCCACCACGCCCGCCTTAACGGTGTCGAGCAGTGCTAGTCACGGCAACCTTAATCATGAAGTACCGCAAGATTTAAACAATTTAACGCGCTACGCGCTATTTGGTGAGGCGGCACCCGAAACAGCCGCGCCAGTGGCGGTTGTCACGGAGGCGCCAAAAACACAATTAAATGCCAAATTAACGGGCTTAGTGGCTGTGCCCGCTAAGCCTGAAGCCGGGAGTGCCATTATTGAGCAACGCGGCACAGAGGTAACTTATGCTGTTGGTGATAATCTTGAGGGTACCCGTGCTAAATTGCACCAAGTGTTAGACGATCGCGTATTGTTGGAAATTAATGGCCGCTATGAAACGTTAATGCTGGATGGTGTCGAATTTACGCGCATCGCGCAAGCAAATGCCGGCTTAGGCCGGGAAGATAATGCCGATGCCTATGCCGTAGAAGAGCCCATAGTGTTAGCGCAACCTATTGCGACAGGGTTTAATACACCTGAAGTGCAGGCTCGCCGTGACGAGATTATGGCTGAGCCGATGAAGTTTTTCGATTATGTGCGGGTGACACCGGTACAACGAGATGGACAGCTTGCGGGTTATCGATTGATGCCAGGCAAAGATATTTCCATCTTCCAACAGATTGGTTTTTTAGAAGGCGACCTGGCTATTGAGATTAATGGTGTGGCGCTAAACGATATGCAACAAGCGTTGCGTGTAATAAATGATATCCGCGATGCCACAGAAGCATCGGTAAAGGTTGAACGAGATGGCGAAATCAGAGATATTCTGTTTAGTCTGTCACAATAATATAATGATAAAAATTGGTTAATCTCTCATGAAATCAGGCTTTTTCCTCAGGAACAAAGGGCGCACTCTTGCCAGTATGATGTTAGCTGCGTTGCTCAGCTTTTCAGTGGTTGCAGATAGTGACATTAAGTACTCGCCAAACTTTAAAGGCACCGACATTAATGAGTTTATTAATATCGTCGGTATGAATCTGAAAAAAACCATTATTGTTGACCCGCAAGTGCGGGGTCGGATCAATGTGCGTAGTTACGATATGCTGACCGAAGAGCAGTATTATCAATTCTTCCTCAATGTGCTGGAAGTATACGGCTTTGCCGTTGTCGAAATGGACAGCGGCATTATGAAAGTCGTGCGCAACAAAGATGCGAAGACATCCAATATACCGGTAGTGGGGGATGATGACCCTGGCTTTGGTGATGAAATGGTGACGCGGGTGGTTCCGGTGCGTAACGTCTCGGTTCGCGAATTAGCCCCCTTGCTACGGCAGTTTGTTAACCAGGGTGGTGGTGGCCACGTGGTAAACTACGATCCTTCTAATGTTATTATGATGACGGGCCCTGCTGCCCTCGTGGCGCGCTTGGTTGATATTATTCAACGCGTGGATAAAGCGGGCGATCAGGAATTAGAAATCCTGAAATTGAATTATGCCTCTGCTGCCGAAATCGTTCGTATTTTAGAAAATATCTATCGTTCACAGAATCGTGGTGAACAACCTGATTTCCTTGTGCCGAAAATTGTCGCAGATGAGCGTACCAATAGCGTTATTGTCAGCGGCGAAGCGCAAGCCCGTGAGCGCGTGATTGCGTTGGCCAAACGTTTGGATGCGGAATTACAAACCAGCGGTAATACCCGAGTGTTGTATCTGAAATACGCCAAAGCTGAAGATCTCGTGCCAGTGTTAAAAGGCGTAAGTGATTCTATTGTCGCTGAAGCGCAAGGTGCACAGCAACCGACACCGCAAACGGCACGACGCAGTGGCGGTCGTGAAATCAGTATTGAAGCGCATCCAGATAGCAATTCTTTAGTGATAACAGCGCAACCCGATATGATGCGTTCTCTCGAAGATGTCGTAAGGCAATTGGATATTCGCCGTGCGCAGGTGCTAGTTGAAGCGATTATAGTCGAAGTGTTTGATGGCACGGGCACCGATTTTGGTGTGCAATGGTTAAATGAAAATGGCGGTGGCACCAACTTTACCGGCACGAATACGATTCCAATCGTGAATATTGCAGCGGGTGCGGCACAAGCGTCACAAATTACTCGCGGAAATACCACACAATCTCGTGATCCTACCACCGGTGAATTAATTACTACCACAACTGCTGATACTAATCGTGACTATACACAGCTAGCCACTGCTTTGCAGAGCCTGAATGGCGCTTTGTTAGGGTTTTATAACGGTAACTGGGCTGCTATTTTACAGGCCGTTCGCACCAGTACTAACTCTAACGTTCTGGCCACGCCACATATCACTACCATGGACAACCAAGAAGCGATTTTCTTAGTCGGTCAAGAAGTACCGGTGATTACAGGTTCAACCGTTGGCTCTAACAATACTAACCCTTTTCAACAAGTACAGCGCCAAGAAGTGGGTATCAAGTTAAAAGTTACCCCACAAATTAACGAAGGCGATGCGGTACAGTTAGTGATTGAGCAAGAAGTATCCAGTATTGGCGGCACTACCGCGGTTGATATCACGATTAACAAGCGTGAAATTAAAACCACCGTGATGGCCGATGATGGTGCCACCATTGTACTGGGTGGGTTAATTGACGAAGACGTGCAAGAAAGTGAATCAAAAGTTCCGCTGTTAGGCGACATACCTATTCTGGGGCATTTATTCAAATCAACCAGTGTCAGTAAGCGTAAACGAAACCTAATGGTATTTATTAAAGCGACCATTGTCCGTGACGGTAGCGCTATCAGTGGCATTAGTAAGCAAAAATATAACTTTATTCGTGCTGAGCAATTAAAGCGCGAAGAAGAAGGTATTCGCTTAATGCCGCTGACTAATCAAGCTGTGCTGCCTGAATGGGACGAGTCGTTAAAATTACCGCCCAGTTTTAACGAATATATTGAGCAGCAAAACCGATCTGCTGTTGATGGGAAGAAAGAACAATGATGAGCGATGTCGCCGACCTGGAAATAACACCGGTCAGCAGCAAAATCCGCTTACCGTTCGGATTTGCTAAACGCTATGGTGTGTTATTGCAGCAACAATCGCAAAATTGGGTGCTGTATGTGCAGCCGACAACGACGCCACAAGCTTTGCTTGAGGTGCGCCGTTTGTTGGCAGAGCCTTTTACAGTACAAAAGCTGGATGCTGCAGCCTTCGAGGCATTGCTCGAAGCTTCTTATCAGCGCGATTCTTCCGAAGCACAGCAATTGATGGAGGATATTGGTAACGAGGTCGATTTGGCTTCACTTGCTGATGAAATTCCTGAAACAGAAGATTTGCTAGAAAACGAAGATGACGCGCCGATCATTAAATTAATTAACGCGATGCTCGGTGAGGCCATCAAGCTAGGCGCGTCAGATATTCATGTAGAAACCTTCGAAAAAGCCTTAATTATTCGCTTTCGGGTTGATGGGTTATTGCGGGAAGTGCTGCGACCACATCGGCGTTTATCCAGCTTATTGGTATCGCGCATTAAAGTTATGGCCAAGTTAGACATTGCTGAAAAGCGTTTGCCTCAAGATGGTCGTATTAGTTTACGTATTGCCGGTCGCGCAGTGGATGTGCGCGTATCCACCATGCCATCGAGTCATGGCGAGCGTGTGGTACTGCGTTTACTTGACAAAAATAACTCGCATCTGAACTTAGCCGATCTGGGAATGACCCCTGCGGTAGAGCAGCTATTCTCGCAACTTATTTTAAAACCGCATGGCATTATTTTGGTCACCGGCCCTACGGGTTCCGGTAAAAGTACTACGCTGTATGCCGGTTTAACCGAAATTAACACTAAAGATCGGAATATTCTTACGGTAGAAGATCCGATTGAATATGAATTAGAGGGTATTGGCCAAACTCAGGTGAATAGCAAAGTGAATATGACCTTTGCTCGCGGTTTGCGTGCGATTTTACGACAAGATCCCGATGTGGTGATGGTCGGTGAAATTCGCGATCTTGAAACGGCACAAATTGCCGTACAAGCCAGCTTAACCGGTCACTTGGTCTTGTCGACTTTACACACCAACACCGCTGCAGGTGCAATAACGCGTCTTGAAGATATGGGTATTGAAGCCTTTTTACTGTCTTCGAGTTTACTCGGCGTGCTCGCGCAGCGACTGGTTCGTACTTTATGTCCGCACTGTAAAGCTGAGCATGTGCCAGATAAAGAAGAACGTCATTTACTCTCGGCCAATAAAAAAGAAGACTTGCTGATTTATCGCGCCACCGGCTGTGAGCACTGTAACTTTAGTGGTTACAAAGGCCGTACCGGCATCCATGAACTGATTGTGGTTGATGATCAGATGCGAGAGATGGTACATAACGGCAAGGGCGAGCAACATATTGAGAAATATGCACGACAATTCAGCCCCAGTATCCGCAGCGATGGCTTTAGTAAGGTGTTAGCCGGTATTACAACGTTAGAAGAAGTACTGCGGGTTACCCGTGAGGATCTGTAATGGCGGCCTTTGAATATCAAGCCTTAGATGCCTTTGGTAAAAAAGCCAAGGGGGTATTAGAAGCTGATAATGCTCGTCAGGCGCGACAGCTGTTGCGTGAGCGAAAGCTAACGCCTTTGACCGTTGAAGTGGCCTCACAGCAAGAAAAAATGCTCGCGAGCGGTAAAAGTTGGTTGAAACGCAAAATATCAGCAGCCGAGCTGGCACTGATCACACGGCAAATTGCGACCTTAATTGCAGCAGCCTTGCCGATTGAAAGTGCCTTATTGGCGGTTGCCGAGCAGTGTGAAAAGCCGCGTTTAAAAAATATGATGATGTCGGTGCGTTCTAAAGTTGTCGAGGGTTATAGCCTCGCCGAGGGCTTAGCCGAATTTCCACACGTGTTTGACCATCTCTATCGCTCAATGGTGGCGGCGGGCGAAAAATCTGGGCATTTGGACCAGGTACTTAATCGCTTAGCTGATTATACCGAGCAGCGGCAACATATGCGTAATCAGATCATTATGGCCTCGGTTTATCCGATCGTTATGGTCGTGGTGTCTTTGCTGGTTATCGGTATTTTATTGGCCGCAGTCGTCCCCAAAATTACTGAGCAATTCGAATATATGGGGCAACAATTGCCTGCCCTGACCCGATTTATGATCAATGCCAGTGAGTTTACCCAAAGCTACGGTGTGATTATTGCCGTAGCGCTGTTGTTGTTACTGGTAGGTTGGCAACGATTATTACAACGGCCTGCATTTCGGTTGCGCTATGATCGGCGTATTCTCAGGGTTAAAGTGATTGGCCGCATCGTCAACAGTGTAAACACTGCGCGGTTTGCTCGTACGCTCAGTATCTTAAATGCCAGCGGCGTGCCGTTGTTAGATGCTATGCGCATTAGTGCTGATGTGTTAGCCAACAGTTACATGAAGCAAAGCGTGGCCGAAGCTGCGTCGAGAGTGCGTGAGGGGACATCATTAAAGTCAGCTTTAGAGCAAACTAAACTGTTTCCACCGATGATGCTGCATATGATTGCCAGTGGTGAAAAAAGCGGTCAACTAGATTCAATGCTAGGCCGTGCCGCTGATACTTTAGATCGTGAATTTGAAATGACCATGACCGTATCGTTAGAGATTTTTAAACCTTTAGTGGTTATCGTGCTAGCGGTGGTGGTGTTTCTGATTGTATTGGCAATTTTATTGCCGATTTTAGAGCTTAATAACATGGTAGGAAAATACTAAATGAAAAAGAGTGCCGGTTTTACCTTGCTGGAAGTGATGGTGGTTATCGTCATCCTAGGATTGCTAGCCAGCTTTGTCGTGCCAAATTTAATGGGTAATCAAGAAGAAGCGGCTCGTCAAAAAGTTGTGGTGGACATTCAACAATTAGAAAATGCCTTAGATATGTACCGCTTGCGCAATAGCTTCTATCCCACCACGGAGCAAGGGTTAGAAGCCTTAGTCACAGCACCCACCTCGCAACCGGTGCCACGTTCTTACCCTGAAGATGGCTTTATTCGTCGTTTACCCAAAGATCCTTGGGGTGAAGAGTATATTTTGATCAGTCCTGGCCAAATGGGTCGCTTAGATGTGTTTAGTAAAGGACCCGATCGAGTTACTGGTACGGATGACGATATCGGTAATTGGAATTTAGACGGTAGCAATTCAGGCAATAATTAATGCGGCGTGCTGCGGGCTTTACTTTATTGGAAGTGATGCTGGTGATACTGTTAATCGGCATCCTGGTATCAACGGTAGTACTGAGTTTTGGTAATGACTCAGTGCAAGACCGTTTAGACAAAGAGGTAAATCGCTTTCAACAAGTGTTTCAGCACTTTGCTGAAACGGCTGAATTGCAGCAGCAAGAATGGGGCCTAGTAGTCACAGCAAACAGTTACGCTTTTGTGTTATACAGCGATGATGGTTGGCAGTGGGTTGAAACGCCGACGGCTGCGGCAGCCTATCAATTACCTAGCGGCCTGTTATTGCAGTTAGAGCTAGAGGGTTTGCCGGGCGCTGAGCAAAATTTGTTGAGTGAGTTAGAGTTTGACACGCCTGAGTTAACAGAATTAGCTGAAACGGCGGCTGAGCCACCGCTACCCAAGGTTTTTATGTTGTCGTCCGGCGAAATCAGCCCGTTTCGATTGCAGTTTCGATGGCGTGAAAATGGTGAAACCTTAGAGCAAACGGTCGGCACCGATTTTAGTATTCCGTTAATACGTTTTGAATTAGGTAATCGTTAATGCGCCAGCGTGGTTTTACCTTATTAGAGCTCTTAGTCGCGCTAGTGATTTTTGCCACCGCGGGTGTGGCGATTATGCAAGCTAGCACAAATCACATGCGCGCTTTACTGCAATTAGAAGAGTTAACCATTGCCAGTTATGTCGCGAACAATCAATTACAACAAGCACAATTTTCGCGTACTTGGCCTCCGCGTGAGTTAGAACAAGGCGAAGTCGAGATGGCAAACCGCACCTGGCGTTGGCAAATGCGTGCCACCACAGTGCCGGATCAAGACTTGCGGGAGTTGACGGTCAGTGTACGTTTAGAGCAGCAGCCCGACGTGGTGATATATCAGTTGAAAACCTATGTTGGACGGCTTGATGAATAACCGTGGATTCACGTTTTTAGAAATGTTGTTGGTGATGGCGCTTTTTGCCATCGTCGGTTTATCTTCCGTAGCCGTTTTAAGCACCGTGACGCAAAGCGATGCTGCCTCTAAGTTATCTATCGCCCGTTTGCAACAATTACAACGCGCGATGCTGTTGCTAGAGCGCGACATTATGCAGATCAGCCCTCGCTATGTGCGCATTGAAGGTGATGCACCGCAGCAAGAGCGGTTGTGGGGGGAGCAGTATTTGCTTGAAAGTGAAGATCATGGAGTCAGTTTTACGCAGCAAGGTTGGCGTAATCCGGGTATGTTATTGCCGCGCAGTGAAGTGCAAGCGGTGGCTTATCGTTTACAAGATGGTCAGTTACAACGCTTGTTTAATGTCTATGTCGATGCCGTTAATAATACCGAGCCACAACAACAAAATTTATTAGCAGAGGTTGAGCAATTTCAACTGACGTATTATAGCGCAGGCGAGTGGGAAGAGCGCTGGCAGCATCAATATTTGCCAGAAGCGATAAAAGTACGCATTAAGCAACGCGATTTAGGTGAGTTAGAGCGGATCTTTGTGTTACCCAATGCGCTTTGGCGCAAGGGGGGATTATGAGCAAATGCCAATCGCAACAGGGCGTTGCTTTAGTCACCGTTATTATGATTGTGGCCATCATCACTGTGCTGGCCGTTGGCATGAGTAGCCGTTTGCAATTGCAATTGCAACGTCAGCAAAATTTACAACAACAACAACAAGCTTTTTGGTATGGCATGGGCGCAGAAGCCTTTGCCCGCGTGTTGTTACGTCGCTCCTTAGCGGGCGCGGAGACGGTGCATTTAGGCCAAGATTGGGCTGCGCAGGGCGCCAGTTTTATGGTTGAAGATGGTCAAATTGCCGGTGAAATACAAGACTTACATAGTTGTTTTAATTTAAATGCTTTGCAACAGCAACCGGACCGAACTCAGCCAGGCCAATTGCAGCAAACGTTAGCTCAGCGTAGTTTTCAACGTTTGTTAGAACAAGTCGTGCCAGAGCTGAGTATGCCTGCAGAATATTTAACGGCTCGGGTGAGTGATTGGTTAGATGCCGATAGTTTGCTCAATACCGCTGGCGGTGCTGAGCAAGATGATTATGCCAGTTTAGCTTTTCCCTATTACACCGCGAATAGTTTGTTTGTGTCGGTATCCGAGTTGCGATTGATGCTTGATTTAACACCGGCAGATTATCAGTTACTGCTGCCTTATGTTTGTGTTGTGCCAGAGCAAGCTGAATGGTTGTTAAACGTGAATACCTTAACCGAAGAGCGCGCGGCCTTATTAATGGCGTTGCTACCGGAGTTAACTGAAGCACAAGCACAAGAAGCCATCTTATCGCGACCAGAAGAGGGTTACACTGATGTGGACAGCTTTTTGCAAAGCAGCGCCTTGGCCGGTTTAACTGTGCCAGATGATGTGAAAAAAGTACTGACCGTTAAGTCTGATCACTTTACACTGCTAGCAACCACTGCCTACCTAGAAACCGGTTTTCGGCTGACAGTGGTATTCAAACGAGAAGAAAATAATGCAATCAAGGTATTGGCTCGGCGTTTTGGAGGCCAGGGATGAATGAACACATAATTATCAGGCTGGGTAGTCAGCCTGAGCAAAGCATCAGTTGGTTGGTCTGGGCGCCGTTAACGCAAGAAGTGATCGCGAGTGGCGAAATTGCTGCTGTCAGTGAATTACCGCAACTCGCTGCAAGGCTGGGCTCTGCTCGTGCCGTGGTGGCTCTGGTACCTGCGGCCGATGTGTTACTGAAAAAAGTAGCGTTACCAGCAAAACCGAACAAGCAACTGCTCCAAGCTTTGCCTTATATGCTAGAAGAAGAGCAAGCCGAAGATATTGATAAACTTTATATTGCGCTGGGTAAGGTAGAACAGCTAGCCGAACAATATTGGCAACAAGTGGCCATTTGTCAGCGACATCGACTAGAGCAATGGCTAGGTTGGTTACAAGAGGCTGGCTTTAAGGTAGTGCGCTTGGTGCCTGATGCTTTATTGCTGCCCGCTACCCGTTTACCTTGTTGTATTGAGTTACAGCAACAATGGTTACTGCGGCAAGATGAGTGGCAGGCAACCTCAATTGAAAGCGGTTGGTGGCCAGATTATTTGGCTTTAGCTCAATTGCCGCAAGTGCTCAGCTATAGCCCATGGCCAGCACATGTGCAGCATTTGCATGATACAGCAGCGCCTGAGCTACCTTTAGCCTTGCTCGCCAAAGGCCTAAACGAAACCGATTTTAATCTGTTGCAAGGTTCATATGCACCAAAGCGTGCACAGAATCGTTATTGGCAACAATGGAAATTAACGGCGATGATCGGCGGCCTATGTTGTTTACTGTATTTTGTGCAGCTTGGCACAGAAGTATATCAACAAAAACAACAGTTAGCGGCGACAGAGCAGCAACTGCGTGCCTTGTATCTCGAGACTTTCCCGAATGATCGCATTGTCAATTTGTCTAGGCAAGTACGGCAGAAACTGCAAACCGTAGGTGCTGGTAAGCAAGAGCCGCATTTCTTAAATTTATTAGCGGTTCTACAGCAGCGGTTAGAAAAGCTTCCTGATTTGAAATTAGATTCGCTTCGCTACGATGCATCTCGGCAAGAATTACGTTTTGGTGCCAGTGCCGCCGGCTTTCAGAGTTTTGAGCAATTAAAATCGCAACTAGAGCAGGCCGGCTATCAAGTCGAACAAGGCGCACTGAGTAACGATGGTAATCGGGTACAAGGCTCAGTTGTGATGCGAGGTGCAGTATGAAGCAACGCTTTTTTCAATGGTGGTATGGCTTAGCGTCACGTGAACAACGCTTAGTATTAATTGCAGTGCCTTTAGTAATACTGGGGGTTTTTTATTGGTTAATCTGGCAACCGTTACATCAGGCTAAGCAGCAAAATGTGGTTGCTTTACAACAAATGCAACAACAGTTGATCGCTTTACAACAAGCTAAGCCGCTATTACAGCTGGGCGATACCAGCCCAGAACGCGTGGGGGGCAGTTTAGCGCAGATTATTAGTAATAGTGCACGTAGTTTTAATATTCGGGTCAGTCGGATGCAACCGCAAAATGATCAGTTGCAATTGGTGCTAGATGATATTGCTTACGCACAATTATTACCGTGGTTACACCAATTACAGTATCAAAATGCGGTGCGTTTAGTCAGTTTAGACATCGGCGTCACTGATAAACCGGGTATCGTTCGCGTGCGCAGAATGGTTATTGAGTAGTATGAAAAAATATTGGAAGTATGTTTTAGTTTGTTTGCTGGCTTATAGTGTTTTTATGTTAGTTCTAACGCCAGCCAGTTGGTGGCTACGCTTAGTGCCCTTACCGGCTAATGTGCAGCTAGGCACGGTTACTGGCACATTATGGCGCGGCGAAGTACAAGGTATCGCTTATCAAAACCTCGTGTTGCCGACATTAGAATGGCAACTCGCGCCATGGTCATTATTCACGCTGCGAGCCAAAGTTAGCTTTCAAGCCGGCAGTGTGCAGCAAGAGCAACAGCCTTACATGCAAGGCACTTTGATTGCAGGTTTTAGCGGGATGCAATTGCAGCAATCCTTATTTAAAATGCCTGTGGCAACCGTGGTGCCGATGTTGCAATTACCGCTACCCGTGCAAGCGACGGGGAATTTGCTGTTGCAAATAGACCAACTTAATTTAAAACAAGGTGCGTGTCAGCAATTGCAGGGCCAAGCGTCATGGCTTGATGCCAAGTTACAACCGCCAACAGGGCAATGGCTAGATTTACAGCAATTGCATGCTGATCTCAGCTGTGAGCAGGATCTGCCGGTGCTGGTAACCGATGCCAATAACGTGCTTTCTTTAGATATTCGCGCGAGTATCAAGCCAAGTGGTCGTTTGACGGTACAGGGCAGCCTAAAACCGTCGGCCGACTTACCCGAAGAGGTGCATCAAGCGATGCGCTTTGTCGGGCAGCCGGATGCGAATGGCCGTTATTCATTAAACTTTTGATGGCGGCTCTCATAAATAGCCGGTAGCAGTTGGTGGTAATCGGTAACCGCAGCATAGTCACTGAAGTTATTATGCGGTTTTTGACTGTCTGGGTTAGCCACCGCCAATAGATGCTTAATACCAAACTGCTCTGCGGCTTGTAAAATGACTAAGCTGTCATCGACGAATAAGGTTCGATTAACATCAAAACCTAACCGTTGTTGCAGTTTTTGCCAGAGCAGTTGGCTTTCTTTCGTTACGCTAAACTCATGTGTCGAGATTAACTCTTCAATGTAGTTAGCAAGATCAGTGCGTTCGAGCTTTAAAGACAAGCTGTCAGGATGCGCATTAGTCACCAGCACAATATGTCGCCCGGTGGCTTTTAGGGCAGTGAGAAAAGCCGGCACATCTGCGCGCATTTGGATTTTATTGATAATTTCACGCTTTAATTCGGTGATTGGTAATTGCAGTCTTTTGCCCCAATAGTCGAGGCAGTACCATTCTAGTTTACCTTGCAAACGTTGGTATTCTTCTGCCAATTCAGCCGCCGCTTGCTGAGGGCTGATACCGCTAATTTCAGCCCAGCGCAGGGGTAAATGCTGTTGCCAAAAGTAGTTATCAAAGTGCAAATCGAGCAGGGTGCCATCCATATCGAGCAAGACGGTGTCGATTTCTGACCATTGCAGCATAGGTTTTTCCTATTAATCGTTTTATAGTAGTGTCTGATGTTAAGTTTACCAGAGAGCCCAGTATGACGCAGCGTAACAGCGACAAACAAAAACCAGAAATTCTTGCGCAGGAAATTGTCGCTCAAAGTCGATTGTTTAAAATTGAACAATTAGAGTTACGGTTTAGCAATGGCGTAGAACGCACTTACGAAAGAATGCGTGGAAGTAATCGTGGTGCAGTAATGATTATTGCTTGCCCTGATCCCAATAACTTTTATCTGGTCCGTGAATACTCAGCAGGCACCCATGACTATCAACTTGGTTTTCCCAAAGGCTTGATTGATCCTGGTGAAGACGTGGTAACAGCGGCTAATCGTGAACTCAAAGAAGAGATTGGTTTTGGCGCGAAGCGCTTCGTGCAATTAAAATCTCTGGCTTTAGCCCCAGGCTATTTTAATGCTACAATGCACATAGTATTAGCCTTCGATTTATATGTGGAGCGTCTGGCTGGCGATGAGCCAGAGCCACTGGAGCTAGTGAGCTGGTCACGTCAGCAAACGGATTTATTGCTGCAACAGGCCGATTTTACCGAAGCACGCAGCGTAGCTGCTTTGTTGCTGGCACAACAGTATTTGGAAGCGAATCCGGATGTTTTTAAGCAAACTGCTGGAACCTGTAAAAACGACAGCCCGTGAAGCGGGCGCTATTTTGTGGGAAATGTACCAAACTGGTAATTTTACCGAACAACAAAAAAGTGACAGCAGTCCGGTCACCACCGCTGATCTGGCGGCTAATGCTCATATCATTGCACAACTATCGGCCTTAACGCCCGATATCCCGATCATCTCAGAAGAAACACATCTGGTTCCTTTAGCGCAGCGTTCAGATTGGCCACGTTATTGGTTAATTGATCCTATGGACGGTACGCAAGAATTTGTGGCTCGTAGTGGCGATTTTGCCGTGAGCATCGCTTTAGTAGAACACGGCTGGCCAGCGCTAGGGGTGATTTACTGGCCAAAAGAAGACGTTATTTATTATGCAACGCGCGGCAATGGTGCTTTTAAGCAGCAGGCAAACTTAATTAAACGCATCGCTGTACATCAACATCAAGCCGGTGAACAGCTGCGTATTGCGGTAAGTCGACGCCAACCACGACAACCGATAATTGATTTGCTCAGTGTGACACAACAGGTCGAGTATATCCCGTTAGGTAGCTGCTCTTTAAAAAGCTGTTTGGTTGCTGAAGGAAAAGCCGATTGTTATTTACGGTTAGGCCCAACCGGTGAATGGGATACGGGCGCGGTGCATGTCATCGTTGAAGAGGCCGGTGGTAAAATCCTCGACAGTCAATTTGCACCGCTGAGTTACAATCAGCGTGAAACACTGGCCAATCCGGATTTTATGGTGATAGGTCAAGCTGCGGCTCCTTGGTCAGACTTAATCCGCGCAAAAAGTACTACGCGGATCCTGTAATTAAATTACCAAATCCTGTAAGTAAGCAACAGGCTGCAGCCCTTGCTGTTATTGGCTTACAGCCCGATTGCTTGTCAATAATCGCTATCTTTTATGTTTGAAAAACGCTATGCTAATCAGGTGTTTTTTGAACAAATTTCAGCCGTTTGTTCAAAACGCAACAAAATTTAAATAGTCCGCTAGAGACGCACCTTTACCTACAGTACCCTAGGAGTCAACAACATGTCCGATCTGGATCTGGGCCAATACGGCATCACGGATGTCGCGGAAGTCATTTACAACCCTTCATATGATTTACTATTCGCGGAAGAAACACGTAGTGATTTAACTGGGTATGAAAAAGGTAAACTCACAGAGTCAGGCGCCGTATCAGTTGATACGGGAATTTTTACTGGTCGTTCTCCTAAAGATAAATACATAGTTCGAGATGACACTACACGCGATACGGTTTGGTGGTCTGATCAAGGTAAAAATGACAACAAGCCTATTAGCACTGAAGTATGGACCGACTTAAAAGCGCTGGTCACCAAGCAATTATCAGGTAAGCGTTTATTTGTTGTTGATACCTACTGTGGTGCGAATGCCGATACTCGCTTAGCCGTTCGTTTTATCACTGAAGTGGCGTGGCAAGCGCATTTCGTTAAAAACATGTTTATTCGCCCAACAGACGCTGAGTTAGTGACGTACAAGCCTGATTTTATTGTGATGAATGGCGCGAAATGTACTAATCCTGATTGGCAAAAGCATGGCTTAAATTCAGAAAACTTTGTGGCTTTTAACTTAACTGAGCGTATTCAGTTAATTGGTGGCACATGGTACGGCGGCGAAATGAAAAAAGGTATGTTCTCTATGATGAACTACTTTTTACCGCTGCAAGGTATCGCTTCGATGCACTGTTCGGCCAACGTGGGTGCGGCAGGCGATGTTGCTGTCTTCTTCGGGTTATCAGGCACGGGTAAAACAACGTTATCAACTGATCCAAAACGTCAATTAATTGGTGACGATGAACACGGTTGGGATGACGCTGGTGTATTTAACTTTGAAGGCGGCTGTTACGCGAAAACGATCAACCTGTCGAAAGAGAATGAACCTGATATCTTTAATGCTATCCGTCGTGATGCCTTGTTAGAGAACGTTACGGTCTCAGCTGACGGTAAGATTGATTACAACGATGGTTCTAAAACCGAAAACACGCGTGTCTCTTATCCGATTTATCATATCGATAATATCGTGACCCCTGTATCCAAAGCGGGTCATGCGAAAAAAGTCATTTTCTTAACGGCTGATGCGTTTGGTGTGTTACCACCGGTATCAAAATTAACCAAAGAACAAGCGAAGTACCACTTCTTGTCTGGTTTTACGGCGAAACTGGCAGGCACCGAGCGTGGCATTACTGAGCCAACACCAACCTTCTCTAGCTGTTTTGGTGCGGCTTTCTTAAGCCTACACCCAACGCAATATGCGGAAGTATTAGGTAAGCGGATGGCAGCATCAGGCGCTGAAGCTTATTTAGTGAATACCGGTTGGAATGGTTCAGGCAAGCGCATTTCGATTAAAGCGACGCGAGCTATTATCGACGCTATTCTAGATGGCAGTATCGAGAACGCAGAGTTTGTGCAATTGCCTTACTTTAATTTAGCCATGCCAAAACATTTGCACGATGTTGAAGATGGTATTTTGGATCCGCGCATGACGTATGCCAATGCGGCTGATTGGGAAGTGAAAGCTCAAGATCTGGCAAGCCGTTTTGTTAAGAACTTTGAAAAGTTTACTGACAATGCCGAAGGTAAAGCCTTAGTTGCTGCTGGCCCTCAGCTGTAATTATTGCGTGTTATTAAAAAAGCCAACCTCGTGAGGTTGGCTTTTTGCTTTGTAAGCCGCAGGTTCTGGTTTGTATTGCACAAGTCATCGCGGCTTTCTTTGTCTCATTAATCACATTGATGCAAAGTTGGCGCTATGTCACCGTCTTCAGCCATTAGAAATGGCAGAAGACGATTATGACTTCGCGCGCTTGGCAATACCGTGAAAATGCGTTGGGCCGCCGGGCATCGTGGGATCCATTTGAAAGTCGATATCGATAATCTCCCAACCTTCTTCACCTAATGCATTTAAGTAAGCTTCATCTTGCTCTACCGTTCGCCCTCTAAGAAAGCCTGTTTTTGCAGCGTTGGCAGAATCAATAATTTTATATTCCCACATAATTGTTTATCGCTCCTTTATTGCGGTATCGGCTAGGTTCTACATTGAGCCGTCAGCAGCTTGTTGTTGCATAAAATGTTGCTTAGACATCAGGTTGACTGTTTCGTCTAACTCAGAATAGACAATCAAAACTTCGCCTGTTTTTAGTTGCCGCCGGATAGCTTGCACCTTGGCTGCTAAGGACACTTCTTGCTCACCGTAATCGGTGCCTTCGCGCAGCACAAAGCTTTCAATTAAGTTATCTAACGTGGTGGGGTCGATATCGGTATAAGAAATAATCATAGATTTAGTTGCTGCTTAATGAAGGCGGGGATCCGCTGGTTAAGCCAGAATACCGGTTTAAACGGACTGCTGCCCGTCACAAAGCCAACATGTCCACCATGTTGGCTCAGCTCGTAGTGTACACTGGCGCTTAGGTCTGTTGGTTTAGGGATCACAGCATCACTTAAAAACGGATCGTCATGGGCATGGATCACCAAGGTTGGGATTTGAATATGCCGTAAAAAAGCTTTGCCACTGGCTTTTTGATAATAATCTTGCGCGTCAAGAAAGCCGTGAATTGGCGCAGTATAATGCTGATCAAATTGTTCAATGCTACTAAAATTGCGAATTTGATTAATGGTCAGTGGTAAAGGAAAGTTAGCATGTGACGCCAGCTTTTGTTCAGTACTGGCTTTTAAGCGGCTCAGTAAATAGCGTTGGTAGACCTTGCTACTGCCACTATTGATTCGTTTGGCGCTGGCTGCTAATTCTAATGGCGGGCAGACTGCCACAGCGGCGTTGAGTAAATTAGCGGCGCCTTGTTCACCACAATATTTTACAAGTACATTGGCGCCTAGTGAAAAGCCGACGGCACTGAGTGGCATAAGCGGAAAGCGTTGCTGTATTTGCGCTATGACCTCGGCAAAGTCACCGGTATCACCACTATGATAAGCGCGTGGTAATTTATTAGGTTGGCCATGGCAGCCACGAAAATGCATTAACACGGCAGGCCAATTGCGCTGTTTTAGTTCTGTGAGTAAGCCTTGAATATAATGGCTATCGATATTGCCCGCTAAACCGTGTAAGAGCACCACCAAAGGCCGCGTATCCGTCGCCTTGGGTAATTCTGTCCAATTTAATTGCAGTTCATCGCCATCACTGAGGGTAAATAATTCTGCTTGGCTACTGAGCCGAGCTTTTGGGCTCAAGTACTTAGCGAAAATGGTTTGCAGGTGAGCATGCTTTAGCCACCACGGTGCTTTAAAGCTGCTGGTATAAACTGGTCTGATCTGAGCTTGCAAAAGGCGGTATCCTGGTAAACAATGAATCATTAATGATATTTAGGCGCAGCACTATGCAACGAAGACAATTTATTTTATCCGGTATCGCTATCGCTGCTGCATCAAGCCTAGGAATTGGCGTTTGGGGTTGGCAGCACAGCTTTACCCCAAACCATGCTAACCGAGATCTTGTGCTATCAGCGTTATTACCGGCTTTATTATTGGGAGCCTTACCCACAGCTGCGACTTTAGCAGAAGCGGAGCTGATACGCACTAAAACGGCCATTGCCGATTTCATCCCTTTCTTGCCGTTACGCCAGCAACAAGAATTACATCAGTTGTTTAATCTGCTTGCCCAGCGCCTAACTCAGCTGGGTTTAACCGGGCATCTTAGCCGTTTAACGAGTTTATCCTTGCCACAACGTTTGAGCCTGCTAGCGGCTTGGCGTGATAGTTACTTGCAATTGTTACAGCAAGCTTATCATGGACTAAGAGAGCTGTTATACGGCGCTTACTATGGTCAACCCGAGCATTGGGTCGCGCTGCCTTATCATGCCCCGAGATTTCGCTAATGACAGTGAAACATATTGATGCCAGTACTTTAACGCACGATCAGCATTATAGTGCAGATGTAGTGATTATCGGCTCTGGTGCAGGCGGTGGCATTGCCGCCGAGCAACTTACCGCAGCCGGTTTTCAGGTGTTGTTAGTGGAGGAGGGCGCATGGTATCAGCGTGAAGATTTTGTCATGGAAGAGCGCTGGGCTTATCCGCAACTTTATCAAGAAGGTGCGGCTCGTAAAACGCGTGACCAAGCGATCAGTATTTTACAAGGTCGTACGGTGGGAGGATCAACCACAGTCAATTGGACATCGTCATTTCGTACGCCAGCAGCCACTCTAGATTACTGGCAACAGCAATTTGGTTTAGCGTTTCAAGCGGATCAAAGTCTGATCCCTTTTTTTGCTTTAGCGGAACAGCGTTTAAATATGCGGCCTTGGTCGCTGGCACCTAATGCGAACAATCAGCAGTTGCAGAGAGGTTGCACGGCATTAGGTTGGCACTCTGGTGTTATTAGTCGAAATGTGAATGGTTGCGCGAATCTTGGCTATTGTGGTTTTGGTTGCCCGATAAACGCCAAACAATCGATGTTGGTTAGCACTATTCCTGCAGCGCTGGCGCAAGGGGCAACATTACTCTCTCGTTTGTCGGTAAGGCAATTAAACTGGCAAGGAAACAAAATACACAGTCTCAGTGCATTGCCGGTTAATGCTTATTTTCAGCCGCAAAAAGGCATTAACGTCACGATCAGTGCCAAGCATTATATTGTTGCGGCGGGGGCCATAGGTTCACCGGCGTTGTTACTTCGCTCGAAGGTACCCGATCCTTCGAAACGGTTGGGTAAGCATACTTATTTACATCCGAGTGTCATTTCGGGTGCCATATTTGACGAGCGTATTGCCGGTCATCAAGGCGCGCCGCAATCTATTTATTCTGATCAATTTGTTTGGCCGCAGGATAAAGAACAGATCGGTTATAAACTGGAAGTGCCCCCCGTACATCCGGTTTTAATGGCAACGAAGTTAACGGGTTTCGCCGAGCAGCATGCGCAATTAATGCAGCAATTTGACCATCTTCAAGTCACCATTGCGTTGTTACGCGACGGCTTTCACCCAGATAGCCAAGGGGGTCATGTCCAATTAGATCAATTTGATCAGCCATTGCTGGATTACCCAATCAGTGATTACCTATGGCAGGGGATGCGCAAGGCGTTATTATCGATGGCCGAGTTACAATTCGCCGCCGGTGCCAAACAGGTTTTGCCTATCCACCATGACGCGCAAGCTTATCGTAGCTGGTCAGAGGCGCGGCAAGCTATTCACAATTTAGCGTTAAAACCACTGAAACAAACCGTGGTATCCGCCCATGTGATGGGAGGATGTAATATGAGCGCAAAAGAGCAGGATGGAGTAGTTAATAGTTTTGGCCGACATTTTCAACTGGACAACCTGTCGATATTTGATGGCTCTATTTTACCCAGCAGTTTGGGGGTTAATCCGCAACTGACTATTTACGCGTTGGTTTGGCGTAATTGTCAGCAGTTAATTCAGCAGTTAACCTAGCTTGAATTTTTAAGGGTATAGGGCTTAACTATTTTTGTTTTTAGCATCGACTTTAATCTTAAGATTAAACAGAATTGTGTTAGGCTAATTACCGATTATAGATTGTTTTATGAGCGGTTATGACTTCTCCTTTGTACACTGCGTTAAGTCACTACATCGATTTATTACTCGATGCGGTTTGTGCTGTTGATCAGCATGGATGTTTTGAGTTTTTAAGTCAGGGCGCCGAGCGTATTTTTGGTTATAAGCCAGAGGAAATGCTTGGAAAGTCAATGTTCAACTTTATTCATCCTGATGATCGGCAAAAAACCCTAGACGCAGCGCAAGCTATTAACCAAGGCCAAGTCGTTATCGACTTTGAAAACCGTTATATTCGTAAAGATGGTCAAGTGGTCTATCTGTTATGGTCGGCGCGTTGGTCTGGTGACAAACAACAGCGAGTGGCTGTAGCGCGTGATATCACCCAATTAAAACAGACTGAAGCGCGGCAAGCGGCTATGTATGCTATTTCAGAAGCCGCTTTTACGGCAGATGATCTGTCCGCGCTCTATCAACAGTTGCAACACATTATTGCCAGTCTGATGCCTTTACGCAGTATTGTTATTGCCCGAGGTGCCAACGCCGCTGAATTGTACCTACCCTACATAAATTTAGAGCAAACAAACGCAGCTCAGCAGGCAGGTGCTGAACAATTTTGTTGTGGCGTGCTGCAACAAAGCACTGCACCGCATCAGCAATTAGTACCCGATCAGCAGGGTTGGTTAGGGGTGCGGTTAAAAGTGTCGGCTAAAACATTAGGTGTGCTAGCGGTACAACTGCCAACAGAGCCTGGGGCCACCGGTTTTGCCGATAGTGAACTGATTGACTTTATTGGTCAGCATATTGCTATCGCCATAGAGCGAAAAGAATTATTGTCGCGTTTACATTACAGTGCTTTATACGATGAGTTAACCCAGCTTCCTAAACGCGAACTGTTTAAAGATCGCTGCCAACAAGCTTTAGCGGCATTGCCTCGACATAATGGCTGTTTAGCCTTGTTCTATCTCGACTTAGACAATTTCAAACCCATCAATGATCAATTAGGTCATGCGGCGGGTGATAGCGTGTTGCAGGAAGTAGCACAACGCATTCAACGCTGTATTCGGCATAGCGATACGGTGGCGCGTTTTGGTGGCGATGAATTTGTTATCTTGTTATCAAAGTTAGATGAGTACAACGTGGTGTTCGCTATTGCTGAGCAAATACGGCTTGCTTTAGAGAAACCTATCTTGTTTAAACAGCATGCGATTCATGTCACCAGTAGTATTGGGGTGGCTTTGTATCCTAGCTGCGGCGCCAACACCGAACAGCTGATGGCCACAGCAGACCAAGCGATGTATCAAGCAAAGCGGCAGGGTGGCAATCGCTGGTTAGAAGCTAAGCCCAATTAAGCTGGCGCCAAGTTGTTTAAAGTAACTGAGCCAGTAATGGCTTAATGCTGCGGTTAAAGTGGCATCTGGATAAATACCAAGCTTCGCTGCAGCACTTTTCTGCGTACCAGACACCAAAAAACTGTTCTTAAGTGGCTGGCTTTGCAGCACTGTTTCAAAAGCACGAGCGGCCATTTCTTCTGGCAAAGCCAAATAAGCACGTTGCCGGGCTTGATCCAATTGATGGCAATGTTGAAAAAACGCGCTAGGGTTTTGTTTGTCTGGGCTGAGGTACAGTAGCTGAAAGGCCTCTTCAAGCAACAGGGTTAATGGATGCACTTTTAAGGGTAGGTTATCTAGCCACATGCGACTGGCAAAGCGGCCTGTTGGCGCGGCCACGCTAAAGCTTTTTGCCGCAACGAAATGATCAAAAGCATGAAACCACTCATGGGCTAAACTGCCACCACCGGCATTTTTAGCCAGTGCCAAGATACGGCCTTGTGGTTGATAAAAAGCGGCCACACCGGGTTGGCCACCAATGCCAAACGTCAGTGCCAAACTTCCTTTTAATGAAATGACTTCAGCAGGTACCTGCAGTATTTGCTGTAAATCACAAAAGGCATCAAAAAATAAGTTGGCGGCGAGCTGTTGCTCTGCCGCGGTAACCCAGCGGCCGATATGGATACTGTTAAAACCAAATATGGCTACGAGATCGGCAAAGCTAACATCAGCGCCACTGCGATGCGGTGGGCCGTTACGATAATATTGGCGTTGAATTCGGGGAGATACTGGCATGTTGTTAGTTTAACGACTGCTAGCACCGTGTTGCAATAAAAAAGCGGGCCACCTTGCTCGGAGAAACACAGCAGCCCGCATACCTGAAAGGTTAAGCGTATAAACTATCGAAAATACTTAAAAAGGTCGGTTGTTGGCGGATAGCCACTGGCATTTTTAAGCGGCGTGCTAAATCTTGAGCATGGATCAAACCACGAATATGATGTTGGTCACGGTCAACCACCACGCAATATTGTTCCCCGCTAGATTGCAGCGTATTAATAATATCGGCAATGGTGCAGTTTTGCAGCTGTTGATACGCCAAGGCCTTGATGCGATCTCGTGGCCGCATTAAATCGCGAATTTTTAACTCACGCCGATCTGCACCTAAAATTACCTGACGCATAATGGCTTGTTCAGATAACTGCTCAATATGGATCAAGCCAGTCAGTTCATTGCGATCATCCACTACCAGTTTTAACGGGCTGCGTTCTTGTTGCATCATCAGAAATGCATCAGCAGCAGTGGTATCACCGGCAATGATGGTCGGCTCGCTGTGTTTAAAGTCAGTAAATACGCTGGTGGCAGGTGATTGCAGCGTCGCTTGGGCGAAGTCGGCTGGTTGCATTAAATGATCGACGTTTTCTAAATTAAATAAGGCTAATTTTTTCATGATAAATACTCACACATAGAGGCACGCAGAGGCCGCGCCGAATTAATAACAGAAATAAACTATTAAAATCAGATGTGGAGTAAAGCGGGGGGAGCGCGAGCGGTATCTGGGCTGCTCGTAAATGCAATCCAGGGCGCAGAGTAACTTAGGTTTGGTGTTGATGGGTTTACGGGGCTTAAAAATTGAAGATCGACACAATTAATGTCAACTTCGTCAGGCTCTGGTTCAGCGTTATTTAGTGCTTGTGGATGGTTGAATAACTGCGGGCTAACTGCTTGAAATTGACTGTCAGCCAAAGGTGATAAACGCTGATCATGCGCATGGCTTGTTTCTGTTGTTAACAACAGACTCAAGTACAATAGTGCGATGAAAGCATTTAGCAGCGGCATTAATGACTACAGTAAAATTTTAATAAGATAAGATGATAATGATAGCTAACGCCACAAAGCACAAGTAGCTAACTAAAAAATAATTATTATCCTCTTTAATTATCGTACGGGTAAAGTGTCTACTTTCCCTAGTGTTCGTTTTTTTTCGCTAGCTTCTACGGCCACGAATTAATCTTATCGCTAATATCACTACTGCTAATACTAGCAAGGTATGGGTAAAGCCCCCCAATGTAACAGAAAACACCAATCCTAAGCCCCACAAAATAATCAGCACAACAATCAGAGTTTCTAACATAACGCTTTCCTATTATCGGGAGAAACCGAATTAGAATGCAGCGAAGCATTTAGTCTGTTTGTACGTTAGGCAGCATAGGCACTTTATTAGGATGCCTTGCATTAAGATAAGGTGTTTAATTTTGCTTGCATGCTTAACATATCCAGCGCCAATGCTTCGGCCACTTTAATGCCGTCGATGGCGGCTGATAAGATACCACCCGCATAGCCTGCACCTTCGCCGGCTGGATATAAACCCTTAATATTAACGCTTTGGAAATCGGCACCTCGCTTAATACAGATGGGTGAGGAGGTGCGTGTCTCCACTGCTGTTAACAAACCATCTGCCTTAGCAAAGCCACGAATTTGCTGCTCAAAAGCGGGGATCGCTTCACGAATGGCAGCGGTGGCATAGTCGGGCAGTAAGCCCGCTAAATCGGTTAGTTTTATGCCCGGGGTATAAGACGGTTGTACTTCACCCAATTCAGCAGACGATTGGCCTTTTAAGAAATCGCCAATTAATTGCGCTGGCGCCCGATAATCTTCACCGCCCAGTTTAAACGCGGCTTGTTCTAACTTACGCTGCAAATCGATACCGGCCAATGGATGCCCAGGATAATCTTGCTCGGGATGAATACCGACCACGATAGCACTGTTGGCATTGCGTTCATGCCGCGAGTATTGGCTCATGCCATTGGTCACAACTCCGCCTGTTTCAGACGCCGCAGCGACTACAGTGCCACCAGGACACATACAGAAACTGTAAACGGTGCGTCCGTTTTGACAATGATGCACCAACTTATAGTCAGCCGCGCCTAAGATAGGGTGGCCTGCGCTAGGGCCCCAACGACAGGAGTCGATCATAGATTGTTCATGCTCAATGCGAAAGCCAACCGAAAACGGCTTGGCTTCAACATACACTCCCGCATCATACAGCATTTGAAAGGTGTCACGCGCGCTGTGGCCGATAGCCAATATCAAATGCTGACACGCTAAGTAATCACCGTTATTCAAAGTGACACCCTCTAGTTGCTCATCAGTGATATGCAACTGCTCGACTCGGCTGTTAAAGCGGATCTCGCCACCCAGTGCAATAATGCTCGCACGCATTTTTTCGACCACACCCACCAGTTTGTAGGTACCGATGTGCGGTTTACTGACATACATAATTTCTTCGGGTGCACCTGCTGTAACAAATTCAGTTAACACTTTACGACCGTAATGTTTCGGATCTTTGACTTGGCTATACAGTTTACCATCAGAAAAAGTACCGGCTCCGCCTTCACCATATTGCACATTCGACTCAGGGTTAAGCTCTTGACCGCGCCAAAAACCAAAAGTGTCTTTAGTGCGTTCACGTACTGCTTTGCCACGTTCCAAAATAATCGGTTTAAAGCCCATTTGTGCTAATAATAACCCCGCAAATAAACCACAAGGGCCTAAACCCACTACGATAGGGCGTGAGCTGAGTTCAGCAGGAGCCTCTGCCACAAATTTGTATTGAGTATCGGGTGTGGGTCGAACATGCGGATCTTTGCTAAAGCGCGCCAATAAAGCAGCTTCTTTTGCTACATCAATATCCAGCGTATAGGTCAGTTGGATCGCCATTTTTTTGCGAGCATCAATTCCGCGCTTAAAGACCGTGATGTGTCGCACATCAGCATCAGCCACGCCCAATTTAGTGAGTACGGCAGTACGTAACTCGGCGTTTTCATCCTGATGGTGCAAAGGTATTTTAATTTCGGTTAAACGCAACATAACAATCCTGCTGATAATCGCTGAAAGTCTAAGCAAGGCAAAGTGCCAGCTAAAAAGTGTTATTTTACGTGATCTCGGCTCGGTTGTCCGTATTCGTTTGCGATTGTCTTGCGTTGCTCAGTTGTTTTTCGCGGCTGCTGCAGTATGATCAGCATCTGTTTTAGTAAGAGGGGTGTGACATGGCATTTGTGGTAGGCGAAAACTGTATCAAATGTAAATTTACAGACTGTGTGGCGGTGTGCCCAGTAGATGCTTTTTTTGAAGGGCCGAATTTGTTAGTTATTAGCCCAACCATATGTATTGATTGTGGTTTGTGTGAGCCAGAATGCCCCGCGAACGCAATTTTTCAAGAAGAGAAAGTACCGACCGAGCAGCGCGACTTTATTGCCCTAAATGCAGCATTAGCTGAGGTTTGGCCAAATATTCGCACGGTAAAAGCGGCACCAGCCGATGCGGATGCCTGGAATGGTGTAGCCGACAAATTACAATATTTGGAAACCTAGGCAACGGGTAAATTATTCTTCAGCAGTTTCAATTTTATAAATAAAATAAACCGCATAAAAAATGCATAAACCAACAACAATGGCTAACCCTGCAAAAGAAATAAAAACTACCGGATCGTTTAGAAACTCATGCCAAATGTTCATTAGAAAACCCTCTTTGCTTGTGACAAACAAAGTGTAGTTTTGGCTATCTAGGCCAGCTGTGATCTGGATCAAGCTTTAAGACAAGCTCGCCACGAACTGTGCGCTGGCTTGACGTAGATCAATTAATTCACGCCTTAATTGCGCTGATGAAGGTACCTGTAATTGCTGCAGGTAATCACTGAGGTTATCGGCATTACGTTGGGTATGAAAGCGTAGCTGCGCCACTAACAGTTGTTGCTCTAGTTGTTCGGCCACTAATTCGGCTTGCAGCAAGCCTTGTTTCAATTGTTGCTGTTGCGCTGCGCTGAGGCCTAAACAGGCTAATTGACTACGCTGCTGGCGCAAGCCTTCGGTAATTTGGCTGTTTAATGGGGTTAACGCCTTAAGCGCTGCTGCTAGGCTAAACGAAGTCAGCTGCCAGTGTTGCTGCTCGGCTAAACTTAACGCCAACAGTACATTGATGTTGGCGTCATAGTCATTTTGCCAGCGTAAGCAAAGCGTTTTTAGCTGTGGATAAACGGCCAGGCTAAATTGCCAGAGCAGGGCACTGTCTAGGCTAAGTAACGGCTCGTCTAAGGGCTTATTGACCATTTGCTGCCCAGAAGCTACTGGTTTGTTGTTCCCATTGCTCTTGTGCCATAAACCATTGCTCTTCTACTTGGTCTTGCTCGGCACTGGCGCTGCTTTGTTTGCTAAGTAACGCGGTAAGCTGGGCTTTTTGCTCTGCATCATAAATGGCCGGATCGGCCAGTTGTTGTTCTATCTCAGCAAGTAGGGCGGCAAGTTGTTGCTGGCGTTGTTCTAATTTGTCGATTTGTTGCTTTAATGGCCGCAGTACATTACGAAGTTCAGCTTCTAAGCGTTTTGTGTCTTTGCGCTGCACCGCACTATTGCTGGTTGGTGCGTTATTATCCAGTGCGGCGGCTTGGGTTTGCCGGGCATCTTGTTGCATCCACTGGTAATAGTCTTGCAAATCGCCTTCAAATGGCGCCACTTTGCCATGTGCTACCAAATAAAACTCATCGGTGGTGCTGCTCAGTAAATGCCGATCATGCGACACCACAACAATGGCCCCAGCAAAGTCTTGTAACGCCATAACGATGGCTTCGCGCATTTCTAAGTCTAAGTGGTTGGTGGGTTCATCAAGTAACAATAAGTTAGGTCGTTGATAGACTAACAGTGCCAACACTAAACGGGCTTTTTCGCCGCCAGAGAAGGGCGCACAGGCTTCTAAGGCTTTATCGCCATGAAAACCAAAGCCACCCAGAAAATCGCGGAGCTTTTGTTCGGGTACTAAGGGGTCTAACCGCACCAGATGTTGCAGCGGCGAATCTTGTGGTCTAAGCGTTTCTAGTTGATGCTGCGCAAAGTAGCCTAAGCTAACGCCATTGGCATACCACACTTCACCACTTTTCGGTGTTAGCTCGCCGGAAAGCATTTTAATCAGGGTCGATTTACCCGCACCATTGCGACCCAGTAAACCAATACGACTGCCAGGCAATAGCTGAAAATTAATATTACTTAAAATAACCTTGTCACTGTAGCCGGCTTGCACGTTTTCCATTTTCAGTAACGGATTAGGTAAGGCTTTAGGATCGCGAAAACTAAAGTTAAACGGTGAATCAATATGGGCAGGTGCCAACATGGTCATGCGTTCTAGCGCTTTGATGCGGCTTTGCGCTTGGCGTGCTTTAGTGGCTTGAGCTTTAAAACGGTCAATAAATTGTTGTAAGTGAGCAACTTGGCGTTGCTGCTTTTCAAAATTCGATTGATGTTGCGATAATTGTTCGGCTCGCTGGCGCTCAAACTGGCTGTAATTACCTTTGTACAAGGTAACGGTTTGTCGCTCAATATGCACAATGTTGTCGGTTACAGCATCAAGAAAATCGCGGTCGTGGCTGATCAGTAATAAGGTACCCGGATAATTAGTGAGGTACTTTTCTAACCAAAGCACGGCATCTAAATCAAGGTGGTTGGTCGGTTCATCCAGCAAAAGCAGATCCGCAGGTTTCATCAGTGCGCGCGCCAAGTTCATCCGCATACGCCAACCACCCGAAAAAGACTTTACGGGGTGTTGTTGGGCATCGCCACTAAAGCCTAATCCCGCTAACAGGATACCGGCTTTCGCTTCCGCTCGATAACCATCAAGCGCTTCAATTTGTTGATGTACTGCCGCTAAATCGCTTTCACTACACTGACTACGCGCTTTGATTAATAGCGGGAAAAGTTGCTCATCACCTTGCAGCACATAGTCTAGGGCGGAACAATCCAGAGCAGGGGTTTCTTGCGCTACGGTGGCGATAACCCAGCCAGCGGGCAGGTTAACGTTACCACTGTCGGCATGCAGTTTTCCGAGCAATAACGCAAACAGGCTTGATTTACCGCAGCCATTTGCACCGACAATTCCCACCTTTTGTCCTGGAAATACGGTAAGATCGGCCCCACTGAATAACGCATTAATACCGCGGCGTAATTCGACCTGCTGTAACTGGATCATGTTTTTCCTTGTAACAGTGAACTAGGTGGGCAATTTTACGCTATATCCCAGATAAGCCAAGGGCAGTTCGTGAAATTTGCCTTTTACTCTGCCTATAACCCATGAGGATCTAAATGACGCAGCGCAAAAAGAAACGCTTCATCGCTGGCGCAAGTTGCCCACAATGTAAAGCGCAAGACACCATGAGTTTATTTATCGAAAATAATGTTGAGAAGGTGGAATGCGTGGCTTGTGGGCATCAAATGACCCAACCCGAGCAGCAGATCGCAAAATCAACCCGCAGCAACGAGATGGTCATTGGTGTGTTTAAACCAGAATAAGCCGCTTACCAGGCGATTAATAATGCGGCGGTGGCGGCTCTTCTTCAGGACGTAAGATTTCACTGTCTTGCGGTAATTGCTGTAGTTTCTCTGCCAGAGTTAAAATTTGGCGTTGCAATTGATCAATACGTTTTTGATGCGCTAATAATTCTTCGTGTAAGCAGTTAACGGTATCTTCTTGAAAAGCAATTTTGCTCTCCAGTTCAATCAGATGTAACTGAATATCTATAGGTTCACTACTCATTGGTTATTTTCCATACTTCGGCTAAGCCACTGGAGCTTTCGCTAATTATACGCTGTGCATCAAGAAAAGCGACTGCATGCACAACGGCACTTTCTGGTCGGCTGCCAACGCGTGGAGAAACCCGCCAGCGTTGGATCTCGCGACCGGTTTTGACCTCCCATAACACGAGGTTACGTGTTGGCGCGCCGGTTAATAAAAAACGCCCATCAGCGCTAAATCGAACGGCACTGAATACTTGCTGCCTTGTAAGCATTTGCAATTGGCTGACAAGTTGTCCTGTTTGTATATCCCAAATTTGCGCTAAATGTTGGCTATCGGCAGTAAAGGCGAAACGCCCTTGAGGATCCAAGGCGACTTTAGTTACTCGACTGGGATGCGTGAAACTATATCGAATTTGCGCGGTCTGAGTGTCCCACAGGTAGGCATTGTAATCATTGCTACCCGTTAGGGCATAGCGACCGTTTGGTGACATGGCCACGCAATTGATGCGTTCGGTATGACCGATAAAATCTAAGCGACGGCCACTGCTCAGCGTAATGTGTTGCACGGTATTATCGCTTTTGCCAATCAGAAGATGGGCGCCATTGTTCGAAATAGCAATATCGCGAATGCTGTGTTGGTCGGTTTGCCAATATCCAACATTTTGACCATCTGCCGTGCGCCAAAGCGCAAAAGTGTGTTGATCTGCCGTCAATACGTGGCTGTTATCTTCACTTAGTGCCAAATTAAGCACTAAATTGTCACTGGCTTCTTCATGTCGCCATTGATACTTTAAGGCGTTTTGCTGTAGATCCCAAAACGCAATGCCGTCTTGTACGGATGATACCACCGCATATTTGCCATCTGAAGACAGTGCTGCGGCATAGCTTACGTTGGCAACATGAGGCCATTGCTCCACAGGGGTCGTTTCTACCTTGCTGCAGGCACTGAGTAATAAACTAAGGAAAAGCACAGGATATTTCATCTTAGGTGTTAACCTCATCCAAACAAAGCGTTAGTATAGCGGGGCGAATAGTCCCTTATTAAATCATATTTTAGCAATTGCACTGCTAAACTTTGGAGAAAAGAATGCGCGTTAAAACTAAACTGACTCTGGTTGCTGTAGCGTTGTTAACGCTGAGCGCTTGTAACAAAGAAGAAAAAGCTGAAGTGGCTCCAGTAATGGAAACAGAACAAGCAAAACAAGCTTATAGCTTAGGCGTATCTGCGGGCCGTTATTTACAAAGCACCGTAGATGAATACAGCAAAATTGCTATTCCATTAGACTCTGCGTTAATTTTACGTGGCGTGCAAGATGGTATGGCCGGTAAATCTGAAGTATCGGAAGAAGATATCCAAGCGCTATTAACCGCGTTAGATGAAACGTACCGTGCAGAGCAGGCGAAAATTGCTGAAGCTTCAGCCGCATCAGCGAAAGCCGCAGGTGATGCCTTCTTAGCTGAAAATGCCAAGAAAGAAGGCGTGATGGTAACTGAATCAGGTTTACAGTATGAAGTGATACAAGCTGCTGATGGCGCTAAACCTGTTGCAACTGACACCGTAAAAGTACACTACACCGGTACTTTAACAGACGGTACAGTTTTTGACAGCTCAGTAGAGCGTGGCGAGCCAATTGAGTTCCCATTGAATCGCGTTATTCCAGGTTGGACTGAAGGCGTGCAGTTAATGAATGTAGGCTCTAAGTTCCGTTTCACTATTCCGTCAGAATTAGCTTACGGCGAACGTGATATGGGCACTATTGCACCACATAGCGTATTAGTATTCGAAGTAGAATTATTGGATATCGTTAAAGCACAGTAAGTAGCCCAATAGCAGAAAAAAGCGGCTTAAAGCCGCTTTTTTTATGATATTCAAACTGCGGTGGTATTATCCGCGTGTCTAATATAAAGCGTTTCAATCAGTTTATCTTCTAGCTCAAAGCGCTCTTCTAAAGCTTGGCCTAAAGCCGACAATTCGATATCAAAACTGCCACTGTTACGTGTGCTTAGATGCTCGGCATATTTATCGTTAAACTCTAACGATAAGTCAGTAGAAACGGCAATCTTTGGATATAAGCTATCTGCTAGTCTACGGCTGTCGGTACCATTAACGGCACATTGTGTAACAATTCGTTCGTAAACCTCAAAGTGACCCGCCGATAAGTAGTCCATCAATAGTTGACAAAACTCTCTAATTTTTTCTTGTGAAGGCATGGTATGACGATCTTTTTCAAAAGGTGGCAAACCAGCTAAGCGGCAATAGCAAACAATAATTTGCTGTCTTTCTGCTAGCCAATTATCGATGGCTGTTAGGCTACCGCCCCACTTTTGTTGTGCTTGCTGTACGCGGGTGTACATTAGCTTCTCCTTAGGTGCAGTTACGTTTCTGCATTACTGCCAAATTAAAAGAATTTCATAGCAAAGATCAACCGTTTTTTTATTGGTCTGCTCAGTAACTACCAGTATGATAGCTGCAACATAGCATAGTAGCGCGCGGAATAACCCACTAATGATCAAACACAGTGTTGTATTATCAGCAAAAGAGCAAGCATATTGGTTCATTGTGAACCAAGGCCGGGTATTTTTATCAGCTGAGAGCACATTGCCTTTTGGTAGTCAAAGTCACTTACCGATAGCAAGCCAAGGTACACAGATTTGTTGGATCGGCGAATATCAGCAACATCCCTGTTATTTAATGGTGTTTGATGATCAGGCAACCGATGAAACGCAGTGGCATTCAGCTCGCGTTTTTTTAACGCATGGTGAGGCATTATTTCAATTAGCGGCCAGAGCCACGCAAGTCGCACTGTTTTTACAAACACATCGCTTTTGCGGGCAATGTGGTAGCGCCATGCATTTGGTCAATTGGGAATTAGCCAGCTTATGTCATAAGTGTGGTCATCGCTGTTATCCTCGGATCGCACCTTGTGTATTAGTGGCGATCGTCAATGATGGCAAAATCTTGCTGGCGCGTTCTAGTCGGCATAAAGCCGGTTTTTTTTCGGTGCTAGCCGGTTTTGTTGAGTCTGCCGAAACCTTAGAGCAAGCCGCTATACGTGAAGTAAAAGAAGAAGTGGGCGTTGATATTACGGATTTGCAGTATGTGGGGAGTCAGCCTTGGCCATTTCCGCATTCTTTGATGACTGGTTTTTTAGCCCAGTACGCTGGCGGAGAGATTGTTTGTCAACCGCATGAAATTGAAGAGGCGTATTGGTGTGAGTTGGATAAGTTGCCACAAACGCCAGGTATTGAAACCTTATCAGGACAACTCATTGCTTTAGCACAGCAGTGTTATGGCAGAAAATAAAAAAGCCACAAAATGTGGCTTCAATGGGGAAAGCATGGTCTCGTATAATCGAGCTTCGTATTTGTTGTTTCTTGACTAGCGCAGGGATTTTATAGCAGATAGCGAGCAGCGATACAAGCCCATATGACAAAATAATGAACCTTAGCTGAATATATCGTGAATTTTAGTACGGCCTTAACGCAGCAATTCCGGCCAGAGCATAGAGCTTCTGGCGCTTAGCTGTTAAAATATCGCAACTATTAGCACAGCGGAAAAGTTATGCAATTAAAAAATGATCGTTACCTAAGAGCGCTTATGCGTCAACCTGTCGACCAAACGCCTATTTGGATGATGCGCCAAGCCGGCCGTTATCTACCTGAATATCGCGCCACGCGAAGCGTAGCAGGTGACTTTATGTCGCTGTGCAAAAACCCAGAATTGGCTTGTGAAGTGACAATGCAGCCATTACGCCGTTACCCCTTAGATGCGGCTATTTTGTTCAGTGATATTTTAACGATCCCAGATGCGATGGGTTTAGGATTAACCTTTGGTGTCGGTGAAGGCCCTCGTTTTAGTAAACCGATCCGTGACTTTATGGACGTGGTGCATTTACCTATTCCTGATCCTGAGCAAGAGCTGCGTTATGTAATGGATGCCGTTCGTACTATTCGTCGCGAACTGAACGGCAGTGTGCCCTTGATTGGTTTTTCAGGTAGCCCATGGACTTTGGCAACCTACATGGTTGAAGGCAGTGGTAGCAAGACGTTTAGCATCATTAAAAAGATGATGTACAGCGAGCCAGAGATCCTGCACATGTTATTGGATAAGCTGGCGCAAAGTGTCATTTTATACCTGAATGCGCAAATTGCTGCAGGTGCGCAAGCACTGATGATTTTTGATACCTGGGGTGGAATATTAACACCACGCGATTACAAAGAGTTTTCATTAAGCTATATGCAAACGATCGTCAATGGCCTAACAAGAGAAGCTGACGGTCGTAAAGTGCCCGTCACCTTGTTCACCAAAAACGGTGGTCAATGGCTTGAGACCATGGCAGCAACCGGTTGTGACGGTTTAGGTTTAGATTGGACCACGGATATTGGTCAGGCTCGTGCGCGAGTCGGTGATAAGGTTGCGCTACAGGGTAATATGGATCCTTCTGTTCTGTTAGGTAGCCCAGAGCGGATTCGGCAAGAAGTGCAAGCCATTCTAGACAGCTATGGTCAAGGCACTGGACATGTGTTTAATCTGGGGCATGGAATTACCCCAGACGTGAATCCTGAACATGCCGGTATTTTTATCGAAGCTGTACAAGATTTAAGCCGTACTTACCATCTACAAACAGAGTAGTCATTAGCGTAAGTAAAAAAAGCAGCACGGGTGCTGCTTTTTTCGTTTAGAACAACCGGTTTAAACCGTTGAGTGCGGCTACCCGATAGGCTTCTGCCATGGTCGGATAGTTAAAGGTCGTATGCACAAAGTAATTGAGGTTATTACCGCCATTTTTTTGCATCATAATAGCTTGGCCGATGTGCACAATTTCTGCTGCCCGCTCGCCAAAACAATGGATCCCTAAGATTTCCAACGTATCACGATGAAATAACAGTTTCAGGCTACCGACATTGGTATTAGCAATTTGCGCCCGTGCCAAGTGTTTGAATTGAGCTCTGCCCACCTCGTACGGAATTTTCGCCGCCGTTAACTCTTGCTCGGTTTTACCGACTGAAGACATCTCAGGGATGGTGTAAATACCTGCAGGGATATCCGCAATCAAATGCCCATCTAAGTTACCTTTCACAATAGCTTCACCGGCTAAACGACCTTGGTCGTAGGCAGCACTGGCTAAACTTGGGTAACCAATGACATCGCCGACGGCATAAATATTGTCGATACTGGTTTGATATTGTTTAGTGACTTTTAGTAAGCCACGGCTATCTGCTTCTAACCCCACATTCTTTAATGACAGCGTATCGGTATTCCCAGTACGGCCATTAGCAAATAGGAAACAGTCGGCTTTCATCTTTTTGCCCGACTGTAAATGCAAGATAACGCCATCATCGGTGCCTTCGATATGAGAAAACTCTTCACCGTGGCGGATGGTCATGCCTGAATTCCAGAAATGGTAACTGAGAGAATCAGATATTTCGGCATCCATAAAAGATAACAAACGGTCACGGGTATTCACCAAATCGACACGCACGCCAAGGCCGCGGAAAATGGAGGCATATTCACAACCGATCACACCAGCACCAAAGATAATGATATGCCGTGGATCATGCTGTAACGATAAGATAGTGTCGCTGTCATAAATACGCGGATGACTAAAATCAACATGCGGTGGTCGATAAGGGCGTGAACCACAAGCAATAACAATCGTTTCTGCGCTAATCACATAGTGACTACCGTCAGTTTGAGTGACTTGAATATGGTGGTTATCAATAAAGTTCGCTTCGCCTTGATGCATTTTGACCATGTTGCGATCATAAAAGCCCGCACGCAGTCTTACTTGTTTCCGGATCACGCCAGCGGCATGTTTCAGAATTTGCGAGAATGTCAGGTTTTTTACCTGCTCTTCCATTTGGAACAGTGGGTTTTCATTAAACTCAATCAGTCGGCTAACCGAATGGCGCAATGCTTTAGAGGGGATTGTGCCCCAGTGGGTACAGCCGCCGCCTACTGAAGAGTAACGCTCGATTGCAGCCACCGATTTACCACTTTTGGCTAAATACATGGCGGCACCTTCGCCGCCAGGCCCTGTGCCAATTACAATGGCATCATAGTCATATTTAGGTTTTTTATCTGCCGATTTTGCTGTCACTAGCTGAATTCTCACACCGTTTTACTGTACAAATTAGCATAACAGGTATCAGAGACAAAAAAAGAGGCAAAGCCTCTTTTTTAAATGTCAGCGGGTTGATCCCTTATTGAAATGCCGCAGTTAAACGTTGCCAATGATTTTGTTGCTGCTGCAAATGTTCTTTTAATTCTTGATAACGTTGGGCAAACTCTGAAGCATTGTATTGGTTAACCAAAGCAGCACGACGTTGTTGCAGAAAGTCTTTTTTCAGCTGATAGTAAGCTTGCAACTTAACCATTAACAGTTGGTATTCCTGTTCGAGTAATTGCAATAGCTGTTCTGAGTTCGGCAGTAACATGGCTTTTTGTTGTGCGCGTTTTAATTGCATTTTCGCAACAGCTTGAGCGATACGATCTTCGGGCACGGTGCGTAAATTCCAAGTTAACTTTAACCATGAACAGCTTTTGATCAGCCATTTAGTCGGATCAAACTGCCACCAACGAATACCGTTACGATAATCATATTCAAAAATGTGGTGATAGTTATGATAACCCTCACCGTAAGTTAATAAGGCAAGAATGCCATTATCACGTGCGCTGTTTTGATCGGTATAAGTTTGCTTACCCCAGATGTGCGCTAGCGAGTTAATAAAGAAAGTAAAATGATGACTTAATACTAAACGTAACACCCCCACGCTTAATAACATGCCCCACATATTGCCAAAAATAAAACCCAATAAAACGGGCACACCAATATTAGTAAGTATGGCTAATGATAAATAGTGCTTATGTTGAAAAGCTAAGATTGGGTTTTTCTGCAGATCGCGAACATTATTATAGTTGTTATAAGTGTCGCCTTGATAATCACGTAGCATCCAACCGATATGGCTGTACCAAAAGCCTTTGCCTGCCGAGTAAGGATCTTTGTCATTATCATCAACATGCCGGTGATGATCTCGATGATCTGACGCCCAATGGATCACACTGTTTTGCAGAGCAAATGCGCCACCGATAGCAAAAATCCATTGCAAAATAGGATGTGCATCATAGGTTTTATGCGACCATAAACGGTGATAGCCAGCAGTAATAGCAATACCGCAATAACCCATACATAAGATCATGGCGATAATTTCTACTGCCGTAAAGCCAATAGTCAAGGCATAATAGGGAGCCGCGACAGCGGCAACTAAGAAACTAGAACTAAATAACAGTACATTAGTCCAGATAATTGGATTTTTTTTCATGGGACCACACTTTGAGCTTACAACTGTTCGCTAATTTACCGAGCAGCTGCGGGTAGGTCAAGGTAAATCGGTTCTATTACACCAAGATTGGGATGTATCGTGAGCAGAGCAGAACAAAAAGAACGAACCCGCCAAGCCATCATTAATGCGGCGTTTTCACAGTTAAGTGCGGAAAAAAGTTTCGCGAGTTTAAGTTTACGTGAAGTGGCGCGTGAAGCCGGAATTGCACCCACATCTTTTTATCGGCATTTTTCAGATATGGATGAATTAGGGCTAACTCTGGTAGATGAAGCGGGTTTAATGCTCAGGCAACTCATGCGCCAAGCACGGCTTCGCATTGAGAATAATGGCAGTGTTATTAGTACTTCAGTTGAAACCTTTATGGAGTTTGTGACTGAAAACAGTAACGTATTTCGTTTATTACTGCGTGAGCGTTCTGGTACCTCGGCGGCATTTCGGGCAGCGGTAGCACGAGAGATCCAACATTTTTCCGCTGAGTTAGCGCATTATCTTCGTAAGCAAACCGAATGTACGGTTGAGCAAGCACAGTTACAGGCCGATGCCATGGTGACATTAGTGTTCCATACTGGCGCAGATGCCTTAGATGCACCAACCGAACAATGTCGGCAGTTAACACGACGCACCATTTTGCAATTACGCTGGCTGGCGCATGGCGCAGCCAGTTATGGTCGAAAACTAACGGATTAGCGTGGCAACCGTTTTAACCACACTCCGGTTTCAATATGATGGGTATAAGGGAACTGATCAAACATCGCCACTTTTTGTAATTGATGGGTCTTTTGTAAAAAGGCGAGATTATCGGCCAGTGTCTCAGGATTACATGAGATATATATGATATCGTCAAAACCACTCACTAACGCTAAGGTGGCAGGATCTAAGCCTGCGCGCGGTGGATCAACTAATACCGTATTCAACGCTAAATTTTTCAAATCTAACTGTTTTAGGGTTGTCCCTTCAGCTAAGGCAGCTGCAACATCTTCGGCCGACATTTGTAGCACTTGTAGATTGTCGATCTTATTCAGCGCAATATTAAATTCGGCTGACTTAATAGAACTTCGAGCCAACTCGGTAGCAACCACTTGATTAAAATTTCGAGCAAGAGCTAGAGAAAAATTGCCATTACCACAATACAGTTCGAGTAAATCACCGTTCAGTTCTGCAGCAACACTCGCAGCCCATTGCAACATCTGTTGGTTAACACCGGCATTAGGTTGCGTAAAGCTCCCCTCGACTTGTT